>CAZEMI010000234.1:0-4714 GCA_964513235.1 uncultured Acidobacterium sp. | reverse complement strand
AGATCGTGATCGACGAACGCAGCATTGCCAGGCTCGAAGAGTGGATCGACCAACTCGATACGGAGATTCCGTCGCTCCGGCACTTCATCCTGTCGGACGGCTGCCCCGCCGGGGCGGCGCTCCACTTCGCGCGCACCGTATGCCGCCGCGCGGAGCGATCGATCCTGTCGCTCGAGGCGGGCTCGGTTGAGCCGGTAGTGATCGTCTACGTGAATCGGTTATCCGACCTGCTCTTCACCATGGCCCGCGCCGCCAATCACCGCGCGGGGGTGACGGAGACGCCTTGGTAGCGCAAGGGTTCCAAGAAGTTCCAAGGGTTCCAAAGGTTCCAAGGGTTAGGTTCTCAACTGTTCCGGGTTCCAGGAAGAACGATGGAAAAGCAGATCGCCGCCAAGGTAATGGCCGCTTTATTGGATGCCGGGTCGAAGGTTGCCTCGACGATCGATGACGTCCGCGCGCAGGTCCCGGACGATCAATTCAAAGCTTACGCACGGGCAGTTGGCGAGGTTCTCGGGACGATTCAACTCAATCTCATGGCGCCGATAATTCGTGAGCATCCCGACCTCGATCCAGATGGCAGCGATAAGCTCTGATTACGCACCTGGAGTGCGCGTCGCGCGAGCAGGTGTCTCGCGCAGCGAGCTTTCGACCGAGCCGACGCACGTCTTTTGACCGACAAAGCGAACGGAGGCCAAGACAGGCGCTGTTTGAGCGAAGTAGTGCGCGAGTTCGCCGGGTGCTTGTTGCGCCGAGTGAGCTTTGACCGGCGAGAGGAGACGCTCGCGGAGCGAGACACCTGATCGCGCGTAAGCGCGCGGAAGGCGGGTCTTCCGCCTTCGCTAAAGCTACGGCGGACTTCGAAAGACCCGCCTCTACGTACCCCGGTTACAGAGCTTTCATGCGTTCGATGCCTTCGAGGCCAACGATCGCTTTTACTAACGATTCACTCAAGGAAGGCGAGAGCCAGAATCCGATCTTTTGCAGCTCCACCAACGACTCGTGCGCCTCGCGCTCGCCGATCTCGACGACGAGTCGGCCTGATACCGCAAAGTCCTCGGCCACGACGTCGCCGGTGAAGGCCCGCGTTTTGCGGAGCTCGGCGAGACGGGCGCGTTCGTCGGCGGTGCCGGCATGGGTGATCTGGCCGACGAGAATGTTGTGGGTGCCGCGCTCGAGGTCCACTTCGAAATCCGTGAGGTCATCGACGATCTGAAATGCCGTGCCGAGCCGAGAGATCGCCGACTGCGCGCGGGCGAGCACGGCGTGATCGACATCGGAGCCGACCAGCCCGGGGGCGATGAAGCCCAGCTCGAACAGCGCGCCGCCGCGCACGCGATGCACTTCGTCGATCATTACGCTTGGCTCGAGCACCGACGGCACGCCACCCTCTTCACTGCCTTCAAGCGACCCGATGGCGGCCATCTTCGACATCCGCGCCTTCTGGAACTCCTCGACCGCCGCCGGCGTGATGGCGCCGTTGGCCACGCCGCGCGCCAGCGCGAGGCCGGTCAGGCGCTCGAACGCCATCAACTGCAGAATCGACGCGAAGCGATCGCCCTTCCCGGTAGTCAACGGCAGCAGGGATTTGCTTTGATCGTCGAACAGGTTGTCGGCGGCGGTGATGGTGCCCTTGATGCAGAAGTTCAGCTGCGAGCAGAGATCGAGCGCCGCGTCAGAGAACCGGATCGTCTGGAGGATCGAACGAAACAGAATGAGGAAGAAGAACTCCTGGAAGAAGCGCATGTCGCCGTCGACGCGCTCTTCGCCGAGCTCGGCTTGATCGATGAACCTCTTGTCGAGCACCAGCGGCAGATCGCGCTTGACGGTGGCGATGGCCGCGGCCTGGCCGAGCGCGGCCGGGCCCAGCCGTTCCCAGACCCGTGCCGCGCGAAGCGTTTCCACCGCTTCGGCCGACCGGAACACTGGGGAGAGGGTCATTGACAGTATCCTCCTTGCATTGGACTAAGTATGGTCGCACAACCGGGAGTGAAGGCCAACCCCTCAGCATGACGTCGATCCTCGTTCATTACTCGGAGCTGGCGCTCAAGGGCAAGAACCGACCGTGGTTCATCCACCGGCTGGTCCGCAACCTGCACGCCGCGCTGGCCGGGCTGCACGTCAAGGAGATCCGCACGCCGATCGGCCGCATCGAGGTGGTGCTCGGCCGCGAATCGACGCTGGCGGAGGTGCGGGAACGGCTGTCGCGCGTGTTCGGAGTGGCGAACTATTCGCCGGCGATCCACGTGCCGCTGGACTTCGAGGGCATGGCCGACGCGATCGTGTCGCAGCTGCCGCCGAAGGAGTTGGCGGGTTCGTTCCGCGTGCACGTGCGCCGCTCCGATCCCAAGTTCACGACGCCTTCGCCGGAGCTGGCGCGCGACCTCGGCTCGAAGGTGTGGCACGCGCGCGGCTGGAAGGTCGACCTCGATCACGCCGAGCTGGTCGTCAGCGTCGAGATTGCTCCCGGCGCCGCGTATTGCTACATCGGGCGCGAGGCAGGGCCCGGCGGGTTGCCCACCGGAACGGCCGGCAGGGTGGTGGCGCTGTTGTCCGGCGGCATCGATTCGCCGGTGGCGGCGTGGCGCATGATGAAGCGCGGCTGCCACGTCACGCTGGTCCATTTTCACAGCACGCCGTTTTTGTCGAATGCCTCGCAGGCCAAGGCTCGCCAGCTGACCGAAGTGCTCACGCGGTATCAGCTGCGATCGCGGCTCTATCTTGTGCCCTTCGGCGAGGCGCAGCGCCAGGTCACGTTGAGCGTGCCGGGCGACCTGCGCGTGATCGTCTACCGCCGCCTGATGCTGCGCATCGCGCAGCGCATCGCGCGCGACGTGCGCGCCCGCGCGCTGGTCACCGGCGACGTGATCGGGCAGGTGGCCTCGCAGACGCTCGACAACATGACCGTGATCGACCGCGCCACGCACATGACCATCCTGCGGCCGCTGGTCGGCATGGACAAGGAGGAGATCATCGCGCAGGCGCAGCGGCTCGGCACGTTCGAGATTTCCATCCTGCCGGACCAGGATTCCTGCACCCTGTTCACGCCGCGCCATCCGGAAACGCACGCGCATCGCTCCACCGTGGACGAGGCGGAGAAAACGCTGCCGATCGACGACATGGTGGCCGCCGCGGTGAGGGATTCCACGGTGGAGCACCTGTCTTTCCCGGTGGTAAAGTAGTCCACGGATTGCGCGGACGACACGGATGACACGGACTCATAGGAACCAGCATGCCTACTGTTGTCTCGAGTATTGAGGACATTCTCGGCGCGGACGCGGCGCCCCTGTTGCAGCACCAGTGCAAGACGATTCCCAAGGACACGCTGCACCTGCCCGGTCCTGACTTCGTCGAGCGGATTCACCTGCAGTCGGATCGCCCGATTCAGGTATTGACGAAACTGCAGTCGCTGTTCGATCACGGGCGGCTGGCCGGCACCGGCTACGTCTCGATCCTCCCGGTCGATCAGGGCATCGAGCATTCTGCGGGCGCCTCGTTCGCGCCCAACCCGCTCTATTTCGATCCCGAGAACATCGTCAAGCTTGCCATCGAGGGCGGCTGCAACGCGGTGACCTCCACGCTCGGCGTGCTCGGCATGTGCGCGCGGAAGTACGCGCACAAGATTCCGTTCATCCTCAAGGTCAACCACAACGAGTTCATTTCGTATCCGAACAGCTTCGATCAGATTCGGTTCGCGAGCGTCAATCAGGCGTTCGACATGGGCGCCGCCGGCGTCGGGGCGACCATCTACTTCGGCTCGGAGGAATCGAAGCGGCAGCTGCAGGAAGTGACCGAGATGTTCCAGCAGGCGCACGAGCTGGGCATGTTCACCGTGTTGTGGTGCTACCTGCGCAACTCGGCGTTCAAGACCAAGGACGTGGACTATCACCTGGCTGCGGACCTGACCGGCCAGGCCAACCACCTGGGCGTGACGATCGAGGCCGACATCATCAAGCAGAAGCTGCCCGAGAGTAACGGCGGCTACAACGCGATCAATTTCGGCAAGACGCACAAGAAGGTCTACTCGGATCTCACCAGCGACCATCCGATCGATCTGACGCGCTATCAGCTGGCCAATTGCTACATGGGCCGGGCCGGCCTGATCAATTCGGGCGGCGCCTCGGCCGGTGAGAGCGACCTCAAGGAAGCGGTGAAGACCTCGGTGATCAACAAGCGCGCCGGCGGCATGGGGCTGATCTCGGGCCGCAAGGCGTTCCAGCGGCCGATGAAAGACGGCGTCGGGTTGCTGAACGCGATCCAGGAGGTCTACCTGAACAAGGCCATCACGATCGCGTGAGTCCGCCTTCGCCAAGGGCTACGGCGCGACTGGCCTCGGCTTCGCCATCGGCCAGGGTCGTTTGGCTCCTTGCGGCGCTCGTCTTGATCACCGGTGCGTTCGAGATCACGAGGCCCGGCTACTCCGTGGATGAAGAATTCACGGAATTCGCCGTCCGCGGCATCCGGGAACACGGCCTTCCCATCCTTCCATCCGGCCTTCTGTACGATCGAGGCATCGCCTACTCGTACGCGAGTGCCGCGATCGATGCCAGGGTCGTCAGCCTGGTGTGCGCCGCGCTCACGGTGGTTCTGACGCTGGTCGTTGTCCGTCGATACGTCAGTGCAACGGCAGGATTGGTGGCGTCGGCGCTCGTCGCCACCTCGATTCCTTTCTGGGCCACCGCAACGACGGGCCGGTTCTACGCACCGTTCCTGCTGT
>CAZEMI010000233.1:0-39685 GCA_964513235.1 uncultured Acidobacterium sp. | reverse complement strand
AATTCCAGAAGGGCCGAGGCGTCGAGAACGATCACGCGGAGTCGCGTTCCTCGCGGATGACGACGGCGGCTGGGGTCTTCAAGGTCACACGCTTTCGACTGTGGATTCTGGCCAGCATCTCGTCGCGCGTGGGTCGCGCGGCGAGACGTTCAAGCTCGGTCAGTAGGTAGTCGGAAAGCGTTTGCCCGGCGTCCATGGCCCGGGTCCTGAGCTTGCGGTGCAGTGCATCCGGCACGTGGCGAATCTGAACCATCTTCGGCATGTGATCAGCATGCGCGCATGCCAGAGGCATGTCAAGGTCACGCCGCCTCACAGCCACACTGCGGAACGCCAGGCTTCAGTCGAAAGCGAGTGACGTCGAGAGTTCCCGAGGCGCCTCGATCTGCGCCTTCAGATCAGCGATCTTCTGCTCGGCGGTGGCGATGGCATCGGCGCCGGCGATGAAGCGGCGTGGCGGTTGTTCTTGGTTCGCAATCGTGATCAGCGCGCGCGCGAGCTTCGCCGGGTTTCCGGATTGCTGTCCGTTCTGGGACGCCGTTGAAGAAATCACCTTTTGCGGCGTCCAACCGTTTCCGGGGTTAGGATGGTGGCGAACAAAGCCATCCGATGATTGGCGAACAACTGGGCCACTATCGCGTCCTCGACAAGCTGGGCGCCGGTGGAATGGGCGAGGTCTATCGCGCCCACGACGAACTGCTCGACCGGGACGTGGCGATCAAACGGCTTCCGGCCAGCAGCTTTGCCGACGCTACCGCGCGCGCCAGGCTCTTGCGCGAAGCCCGTGCCGCCGCCGCCATGAACCACCCGAGCATCTGCACGATTCATGAGGTGGGCGAGGCCGACGGCGAGGCTTACATCGCGATGGAGCTGGTCGACGGTCTGACACTCAGCGAACGGGCGCGAGGCCGGGCCCTGCCAGTCGAAGAAGTGGTCCGCTATGGCCGTCAGATCGCCGACGCTCTCGCCCATGCTCATGCGCGTCAGATCGTCCATCGCGACCTGAAGAGCGCCAACGTCGTCGTCACCTCGGACGGGCGCGTCAAGGTCCTGGATTTTGGTCTGGCCAAGAGAATGCGCGGCCAGGAGCTGGGCGAGGTCACCACTGTGGACCATGGCCGCGGCGCGCTGACGGAGCCGGGCGTCCTGGTCGGCACGGTTGCGTACATGTCGCCGGAACAGCTTCGCGGCGCGGCCGCCGACGCGCGGTCCGATCTGTGGGCCCTCGGCGTCGTGCTCTACGAGCTGGCGACGGGCGGGCGGCCGTTCAAAGGGCAATCGAGCTTCGAGTTGAGCGCGAACATCCTGAACCAGCCGCCAGCCGTGTTTCCGTCGACGCTGCCGGCGGCCCTGCGCGGCGTCATCGACAAGTGCCTCGAGAAGGACGCCGACCGCCGGTACCAGAGTGCCGGCGAGGTGCGTTCGGCGCTCGAGGCAATCCATCCCGGGACCGTGGCGTCATGGCCGGCAGTCCGCTACCGGCTGGCACGACGGCCCTGGCTGGCGATCGCCGCCGCCGCCGTGACCGTTGCGGGCGTTCTCGGGGGATTGAATGCGGATCGCATTCGCACGCGCTGGTCGGGCGGCCCGCCACGCGTCGAATCCCTCGCGGTTCTGCCGCTGGAGAATCTGTCGGGTGATTCCGCCCAGGACTATTTCGCCGACGGCATGACCGAGGTCTTGAGCACGGACCTGGCGCGGCTGGCAACGCTCAAGCGCGTCATCGCCCGTGGGTCGGTCATCCGTTACAAAGGCGCCAACACGCCGCTTGCGGACATCGCGCGCGAGTTGAACGTTGACGCGCTCGTGACCGGATCGGTCCTGCGATCGGGCAACCGCGTGAGCATCACCGCCCAGCTGCTCGATCCCGCGACCGGCGATCAGATGTGGACCAACCGCTACGAGCGCGACCTGCAGGACGTGCTCGTCCTGCGTAACGAAATCGTGTCGGCCATTGTCCGCGAGATCAACGCGCAGCTGTCCCCCGGCGAGCAGGCGCGGCTGGCGTCGGCTCGCGCGGTGAATCCGGAAGCTTTCGAGGCCTATCTGAAAGGCCGCTTCGAATGGGCCAAACAGACGAGAGAGGGCTACGACCAGGCCGAGCGCTACTTCCAGCTGGCGATGGACAAGGCCCCCGACTATGCCCTTGGCTATGCAGGTCTTGCCAGCGTCTGGTTCATGAGGTCAGACGTGGGATTCCTGCCGCTGGGCGAGACTGCTCCGAAAGCCAGGGCGTTCATGGCCCAAGCCGTGGCGTTGGACGACAGCATGGCCGAGCTGCACGTTCAACTCGCGAATCAGAAGAGCGTGCTCGACTGGGACTGGGATGGCGCCGATCGTGAATTCAGGCGGGCCCTCGAGTTGAACCCCAATCTGGCCGACGCCCATTTCTACTACGGACACCTGCTCCTCGTATTGAAGCGGGTCGAAGAATCGAATCGGTTGATGCAGCGGGGGCTGGAGCTCGATCCGCTGAATGATTTCCACCGCAGCTTCTACGGGTGGCATCTGAACTACCAGCACCGATACGACGAAGCCATCCCCATTTTTCAGAAACTGCTCCCCGCGGGACCAAACAGAGCGTCCAACTACCTCGGACTCTGGGGCGCGTACCACCGGAAGGGCATGCACGAGCAGGCCCTGGCCGCCGCGAGAGGGTACTTCGTCACCATCGGTGACCGCGAGTTCGCGGAGGCGCTGGGAACTGGTCGAGACCGCGCGGCCTATGCTGCCGCGATGAAGCGCACGGGGGACGTGATGGTCGCGCGCTCGAAGGAGAGACACATCCCGGCCCTCCGCATCGCCCGCATGTTCGCGCATGCAGGGGACAACGATTCAGCGCTGCAATGGCTGGAACGGGCCTATGACAACCGCGAGTCCGCGCTGATGCGTCTCGGAGTCTTCTGGGACTGGCTCGACCTGCATGCCGACCCGCGCTTCCAGGCGTTGCTGCGGCGACTGAACCTTCCCTAGCGTGCTCTGGCGTCCGGCCCCGGACGAGCCGCCGGCGGCCTGATCGGGTGTGCTGCGGGAATTCCAGTTTCAACGTCCAGCGGAAACGTGCGCTGAACGTGAATTCCCTTCATGATTCGATGAATTAATCGCACTGGGTGCGGCGGCGGCCGGCCGGTAGAGTCATGGCATGCACACATTCGCGAGAGAACTGCGACACGGATGGCGATCCCTGTTGCATCGCCAGCCCTATTTCCTGGCGTGTGCCGGAACGCTGGCGCTGGTGCTCGGCGCCAATGCCGCGATGTTTGCGGTCGTCAACGCGACCATGCTCCGGCCATTGCCATTCGCCACCCGCGGCCCGGTCGTGCAGTTGTTCGGGCAGCCGCCCGGGACGACGACGGTGTTGCAACGCAACCCATTGCAGCAGATGGAAGTGCCGCGCCTGCGCGAGCGCGCCCGCACGCTCGCCCGATTGGAAGGGTTCTTCCTGTTTGAACGGGTCGTGACCCTGGCTGGAGAGCCCGGCGTTGCCAAAGGTGCGACGGTCACGCCCGGTCTGTTGACGATGATGGCTGCGCCGATCGCGCAAGGCCGTTCGTTCACGGCCGATGAAGAAGAGCCGGGACACCTCGTCGCGCTGATCACGGATCGCTACTGGCGCGATACGCTCGGATCACCGGGCGTTCTCGGCTCATCGTTGATCATCGACGATCAGCCTCACACCATCGTCGGCGTGCTGTCGTCCGACTTTGCCGTGCCGTTCATCGATGCGGACGTCTTCACGCCGCTGGTCGCAAGCCCCGAGCCGGTCCGCGCTCCGCCGCGCACGGTGGTCGCTCTCGCCGAGCTGGCGCCCGGGGTGTCGATCGAGCAGGCGCGTGATGAGTTGATCACGATCTCACGTCAATTGGAGCAGGAATTTCCTCGCACCCATGCGCACTGGACCATCGGCGCGGAGCATGTGCGCGACTGGCAGTACGGATCCATGCGGGCGCCGCTGTTGATGCTGATGGCGGCCACCGGTCTGGTGCTGCTGATCGCATGCGTGAACATCGCCAACCTGACCTCCGCACACGCCGTCGCGCGTTCCGGCGAGTTGTCGTTGCGGCTGGCCCTGGGGGCATCGAAACGTGACGTGCTCAGGATGCAGCTGGCCGAGTTGCTGATCGTGTGTCTCACCGGTCTGATTCCAGGCTTGCTGCTGGCTCGCGGTGCGGTGCCTGCGTTACTCGCGATTAATCCAACAATCGCGCGAACGCTGGGTGAGGTGTCGATCGATTGGCGCGTGCAGGCGTTCAGTGCGTTGATCGCCGTCCTCACTGCCGTTGCGGCGTCCGTGGTACCGGCGATGCGCGCGATGCGTGGCCAGGTATCGACCATCCTGGCTGCCACTGCCACCCGGACGACGGGTTCGGCACGCGCCGCCCGCGTGCAGCGCGCGCTGGTGTCGATCGAAGTCGCCCTGTGCGTCGCCCTGCTGATGGCTGGAGCCGTCGTCGTCAAGGGGCTTCGCGATTTGTCGACGCGAGGGCCGGGCTATCAATCAGCAGGAGTGCTGACGGCGCAAATCCGGTTGCCGGAAGCCTCCTACCGGTCGCCCGAACTGCGGGCGACGGTCGTCGGCAGGCTGCTCGACGACATTCGCGCGCTGCCAGGCGTGGTGTCCGCGGGGATCACCCAAAACGCCTTTCTCCCGAAGTTCTCGTATCAGACCCTGATCAAGGTGCAGGACCGGCCGACGCCGAACGATCAGCCGCACACGGTGCAGTTCCGCCGCATCAGCCCTGATTACTTCGGGACCATGCAAATCAGGACGATCGCCGGGCGCGTGTTTACCGACCGAGACCGCTCGGATCGACCGCCGGTGGCAATCATCAGCCGGCGATTTGCCGACACGCTCGTGCCCGGACTCGATCCGATCGGACGGCAACTGCTCCGCACCAATCCGCCGCCGCTCACCATCGTCGGCATCGTCGACGATGCGTCGGACGTCACGGTCGCGGAGCAGGCGGAGCCGACGTTGTACCTGCCCTGGGCCCAGAACAATAACTTCGGTGTGCCGGTGGCGTTCGTGATCCGGACCGCGGTGGAGCCGTCGTCGTTGATACCGGCCGTCAGGGAGGCGTTGAAGCGCGTCGACGCATCGTTGCCGTTGCGCAAGGCGCAGCCGCTCGAGGTGTTCGTCACTGAGTCGACGGCGCCTGAACGCTTCCGCATGTTTGTCCTCGGCATCCTGGCGATGCTTGGCCTCGTGCTCGCCGCCTTTGGTATCGCGGGCGTGACGTATCGAAGCGTGATCGATCGTCGCAAGGACTTTGCGGTCCGGCTGGCGCTTGGGTCGGAGCCGGGGGCCGTGATTCGCCTGGTCCTGCTCGAATCGATTCGCGATCTGTCGATCGGCGTGGTGGCCGGCGTCGCCGGTGGCGCGGCGGCGTGCGGATTGCTCGCACGCACGCTCGAGAACGTCGCGCCGGTGGACGCGATCACGACGGCCGTGGCCATCGCGATGATTGTCTCGGCCGGCGTGGCCGCGGCGTTCCTGCCGGCGCTGCGTATCATGCGCGTGCAGCCGGCAGGCGTGTTACGAAGTTAAGGCACAGGAGGCTTCGGCGTCGAGGCGATCGTCCTGGCCGGAACCGATTTCGCGCTGATGTTCAATGCCGCGAACACGCCATTCCCGCACGTCGACTGCACCCGCGCGCACATCGACGTCATCGCGCGAGCGACGCAATAGTGGCTACGAAGCCAGTCGCGCCGGCCGCCGCACCGCGCGCCTGGATGCAGGCCCCTGTTTGATCAGCAGTCGAATGAACTCCTCCATGAACGGCGTGGGAATGACATTGGCGAGCGTGACCGCATACCACTTCCGGAAGACGCCGGCCTTGGTGATGCGGACCGTGGTGATGTCGCCGGACCCGAGCGCGTGAGCCACCGACCACTTCGGCAGCACGGTTGCGCCCATGCCCGCCTTCACCATTTCGATGATGCCCTCTGGGAGTTGCAGATAGGTGGCGTGTGACGGCGCCAGCCCGGCCGGCCGCAACACCTTCCGCACGATAAAGCTGTTCTCGATGGAGCGGGAGAAAAGATAGAGCGGCTCGTTGGCGATCTCTTCGGGCGTCACGAACGGCCGGGACGCCCAGCGATGCGATGCCGGCACCACCGCCACGTGCTCATCATCGAACAGCTCGCGGTGGCGGAGCCGCCGGTCGTCGCATTCGTCGTTCATGAGCGCGACGTCGAGCTTGGCGTCGAGCAGGGCCGCGATCGGATCCAGCGTGTACTCAGGAACCACTTGCAGGATAAACGCCGGATACCGCTGTCGCAATCCTCCGACGAGGGACGGCAGCCACGAGTACCCGGTGTAGCAGTGGGTGCAGACGCGCAGCTCGCCGCCGGCATGCCGCGCCAGCTGTTCGATCTTCGCTTCGACAAGGCCGATGGTCGCGAGCACGTGATCGGCGGCATCAACGATCAGCCGTCCCGCGGCGGTAGGCAGCATCCGCCGCCCGGAGCGGATGAAGATGGGGGTGCCGAGCTGGGTTTCAATCTCACGCAGCTGATGGCTGACGGCGGATTGCGTGACGTTGAGTCGATCGGCGGCGCGGGTGACGCTTTCCGTGCGGGCGACCTCCGCGATCAGGCGGAGGTGACGGGAGTCAAGAAATTTGCTCATGACGGCTCTTCATCCTTAATGCTAAGATGATGATACTGTATCATGCCGAGCGACGCTCTCCGCGATCACCTCGTGCGCGCCCTCGACTGGGAAGAGGCGCACGTAGGATTCGACAAGGCTGTCGATGGCATTCCCCCTGACCAGCAGGGTGCCCTCGCGGCCGGCTTCGAGCATTCGCTGTGGCAACTGCTCGAGCACATGCGCATCGCACAGGAAGACATTCTCGATTTCTGCGTCAACGCGAACTACGGGCACAACATGAAATGGCCGGATGACTACTGGCCGCAGGCGCCCGCGCCGCCAAACGATCGGGCGTGGAGCGACAGTATCGCGTCGTACACTCGCTCACGTGAGGACGTGAAACAGCTCGCTCGTGAAGTGAAAGATCTGACCGCCAAGGTTCCGACCGGCACAGGCGCCCAGACGTATCTCCGCGCCATCCTGCTCCTGGTCGATCACACCGCCTATCATGTCGGGCAGATCGTCGCCGTCCGCCGCGCGCTGGGTGTCTGGAAATAGGCAGGACCGCATGCGTTCGCGACACTGAGCGCGGCAGCATGTTCTGTTTTCGGAATGACGCTGAGACGACAATGACATGTGAGCGGTCGTGTATTGGCGATGACCAACCGGAAGCAAATACCGATCCCGGGGTCACTGGCCGCCGCCCGGCGGTCGGGTCCCGCGCAGCGTCTTCCCGCGCTCGGGATACGCCGGCCGCGTCGGCTTCGGTGGCGGTTCCTTCTTGAGCGCCTCGAGCGCCACCTGGATCGCGCGCTCGAGCTGCGGATCGCGGCCCGCCATCACGTCCTTCGGCGTCTGCTCAACCTCGATGTCCGGCGGCACGCCTTCGTTCTCTACCACCCAGCCGTCTTCCGGCGTCCAGATGGCCAGGTTCGGCGCCGTGATCGAGCCGCCATCCATCAGCACCGGAAAGCCCAGCGTCCCCACCAGCCCACCCCACGTGCGCTGGCCGACGATGGTGCCGAGCTTGAACTTGCGGAACATCCACGGGAGGAGATCGCCACCCGAGCCCGCCGTCTCGTCGATGATCATCACCTTCGGCCCCTGGATTGACGCCACCGGCGTCTTCAGGTCGTCGCCATACCGCATGTTCCAGTAGCTGATTAGCGGCCGCCGCAGCATATCGATGTAGTAGTCGGCGATCTGGCCGCCGCCGTTGAACCGCTCGTCGACGATGACCGCGTCCTTGTGCGTCTGCGGGTAGAAGTAGCGCTTGAAGTAGTCGTAGCCCGGTTGCGCGGTGTTGGGGACGTAGACGTACGCCACGCGTCCCTGGGTGGCCGCATCGACCTTCTTCAGGTTGCCCTCGACCCAGTCACGATTGCGAAGGGCGGCTTCGTTGAAAACCGGCACCACTGGCACGACACGCGAGCCGGATCCATCGGGGTTAGGGCCGACCGTCAACTCGACGATCTTTCCGGCGGTGTTCTCGAAGAAGCTATAGATATTTGCGGGAGGCCGGACGTCCTGGCCGCCCACCGCAAGCAGGTACTCGCCCACGCGAACGTTCACGCCCGGCTCGGTGAGCGGCGCGCGCAACGTCGGATTCCAGTTGAGGCCGCCGAAGACCTTGGCGAACCGATAGCGGCCGTTCGCCACGGCGTAGTCGGCGCCGAGCAGGCCGCCCGGCACCGTGCGCGGCGTCTCGAGCCGATCCCCGCCGCCCACGCGGTGGTGGCCAACGGCGAGCTCGCTCGACATCCACTGCAGGACGAGGTTCAGATCGCTGCGCGACGCGGCCTCGGGCAGCAGCGCGCCGTACTTTTCCTTCATCGCCCGCCAGTTGAGGCCGTGCATGTTGGCGGCGTAGAAATAATCGCGGTTGATGCGCCAGGCTTCGTCGAAGATCTGCGCCCACTCCGCGCGCGGATCGAGCCGCACTTCAATGCTGTCCACGCCGATCCGCCCGTCGGACGCGTTGACCTTGCCCGTGGCCGGCAGCGCCACCAGCGACCACGCGTCCCGGTTGCGATACAGCAGTTTCTTGCCGTCCGCCGTGACGTCGTAGCCGCGCGCCTGGTCGAGGATGCGTTCATCGGCTCGCTTCGAAAGGTTGAAGCGGTGCAGCGCCTGCGGCGGCGGTCCCGGCGGTCCCGCTGGTCCCGGAGTGGGAGGCGTGAGCGGCGGATCGGCGCTCGCACGCAGGTAATACAACTGGCCCGCGGCGCCCGCCTGGAGCCGCGAGAGATCGCCGCCGGCGATCGGCAGATCGAGGATGCGGTACTCGATGCCTTCGAAATCAATGCGCACCGGCGCCGGAGCGGCGTCCGCTGCCGGCTTGGCCTCCCCGGCCGGCGGTTTCTCCACCGCCTTTTCTACTGCCGGTTTCTCATCGTCGTTCTCCCTGGCGAGCGGCGATGGCAGGTCGTTTCTCAACACCACGAGATACACGTTGCGCGTCCGGCGGTTGTCGGTCGTGGACTGCGCGAACCAGTCGAGCACCGGACCGGCGTCGGTCGATCCGAATAAATAGAGGTACTTGCCGCTGCGGTCGAACACCGGCTCGCTCACTTCGGCGAGGCCGTCGGTAACGTGGAACGACTTTTTCTGATCGAGCGAATACACCGAGAGCGTCATCGCGAGCGCTTGCGTGTTGACGGTGTACGCCAGCCAGCGGGAGTCGGGCGACCATCCGTAGGTCACGATGTTCACAGGCCCGTAGACCTTGTTGGCCGCCACTTTCACCGGTGTACCGCCATCGAGATCGAGCACATATACCGCCTGCGAGTTGTCGGTGTACGCCACCTTCCGGCTGTCCGGCGACCATTCGAGGTTCGCGTAAAATCCGCTGCCGCCGAGTCGCACGGTCTTGACGGCACCCTTGCCGTCATGAGGCGCGACGTGCAGCTCGTACTCGCCGGACTCATCGGAGAAGTACGCCACGCGCATGCCGTCCGGCGCCCACGCTGGCGATCGCTCGTGCGCACCGGGCGAGTTGGTGAGATTGCGCACGTCGCCCTTCTCGCCCGGCACGGTGACGATCTCGCCCCTGAACTCGAACGCGGCGCGCGCGCCGGTCGGCGACACGGCGGCGTTCCTGATCCACCGCGCGCCTTTCACGAAGCGGGCCCGCGTCTCCCGCAGATCGGACGGCACCCCAATCACGATGCGGCGCGTGGCGCTCGTCGCGGGATCGAACAGATGGAGGTAGCCCGCCTGCGCGTAGACGATTTTCCCGCCGCCGGTGGCGGCGCGCTGGATCGGAAAGTCCTGGTGGGTGGTGAGCTGCCGCACGGCGTTCGAGCCCGGCGTGAACGAGAACAGGTTGAACTCGCCGGCGCGATCCGATCGGAAGTACAGGACGCCGCCAATCCACATCGCGTCCACGTCGTTGGCACGCGTCGCCGGCTGCGGCACCTTCTCGATGTCCTGGCTCGCGAAATCGAACAGCCACAGGCGCGACACGGTACCGCCCCGATACTGCTTCCACTGCTCGAAGCGCGGGGCAATCGGGTTGTAGGCCAGGCGTCGCGCATCGGGCGAGTAGGCGCCGCTCGCCGCATTCGGGATGGGCAGTTGATCGGGCATGCCGCCGTCGAGCGACACGGTGAAGAGCTGGGTGTATCGCTGCGTGTATACGGATCGCGGCGAGGTGAACAGCACCTTGCGCCCGTCCGGCGCGAATCCCTGGACGATGTCGGGGCCGGGGTGCCAGGTCAGCCGCGTCGGCACGCCGCCGGCCGCGGGCACGGTGTAGACGTCGGTGTTGCCGTCGTACTGGCCGCTGAACGCGATGGTCGTGCCATCCGGCGAGAACGCCGGGTTCGACTCGACGCCATCGTCGGTGGTCAGCCGGCGCACATCGGATCCGTCGAGTCGCGCCACCCACAAATCGTCGGCGTAGACGAACGCGACGTGGGTGCCCGACGTGGCGGGCTGATGCAGGAACCGCGTGTCGCGCACGTTGACGTCCGCCTTCGCCAAGGCTTCCGCCTCCGCCAAGGCTTCCGCCTCCGCCAAGGCTACGGCGGACAAGCCGGCGGACAAGCCGGCGGACAGGTCGGCGGCGAGCGGCAGGCCGAGTGCAACAACAACCGCGATCGTGGCAAGAACAACTGGCTTCATGGCGATGCCTCCTGCGGCGCATGCGACCCGGGCCGCGGCGCGTCGATTTTACCTCCGCGCGTTTTGGCCTGCCACGCGGGCTTTCTGTGTAGCGCGAAAGACAACAGCGCCGACCCTGTCCCACCAACCGTCCCTGCCAATTCTTCTTGTCGGTTGTCTACAAAACGGTCTTGCGCTACATTCTTGTCGAACGTCGACAGGAACCCTCATGTTCAACGACCTTCGGATCGCACTGCGCAATCTGGCCAGGATGCCCTGGTTCTCGCTGGCCTTCATCCTCACGCTGGGTCTCGGGATCGGCGCCAACACCGCCATCTTCAGCATGATCAACGGCGTGCTGCTGCGGCCGCTGCCGTATCCCGAAGCCGACCGGATCATGCACCTTCGCCAGGCGCAGACCACCGCCGGCATCGACGACAGCAGCTTCTCGTTTCCCGAAGTCGCTGATTACCGGTCGCAGTCAACAACCATCGATCAGTTCGTCGAGTTCGGCGACTGGACCTTCAACGTGCTCGGCCGCGGCGAGCCGCATCGCGCCACCGGCGGACTGGTGACCGCGAATTTTTTCCCGATGCTTGGCGCGCAGCCGCAGTTGGGACGCGCGCTCGTCGGCGCGGACCAGGATAAGGGCGCGCCACCGGTGGCCGTGCTCACCCACGCGTACTGGCAGCGCGTATTCGGATCGGATCCAAACGTCATTGGGCAGACGCTGGATTTGACGGTCAAGCAGGCGCAGATCGTCGGTGTCCTCGCACCGGGCGCGCATTATGCGACCCAGCGGAAGCAGGACTTCTACGTCAACTACGCGGCCAACGATCACTACATGAGCGCGTCCATGCAGGACAGCCGCACGCATCGCATGACCGACGTGTATGCGCGCCTCGCGCCGGGCGCCACGCCGGAACAGGCGCAGGCCGAGCTGCGGCAAATCGCCACGCAGCTGCACCAGGCCTACCCCGACGCGTACCCCGCCGCCCGCGGCTTTGACACGATCGTGACGCCGTGGAAAGACGAGCTCACGGTCAGGGCGCGGCCGATGCTGCTGATTCTCCTGGTGACGACGATCGTCGTGCTCGTCATCGCCTGCGCGAACGTCGGCAACCTGACGCTGACGCGGCTCGTGCATCGCGAAACGGAGTTCTCGATTCGCGCCGCCCTCGGCGCGCCCGCCGCGCTGTTGCGCCGGCAACTGCTGGCCGAGAACCTGGTGTTGTCGGTGCTCGGCGGCGCCCTCGGGCTCGGACTGGCGGTGATCGGACTCAATCTCCTGATCTCGTACGCCGGGCGGTTCACCAATCGCACCGGCGAGATCGCCGTCGATGGCTGGGTGCTCGGCTTCACGATGATCATGGCCATCGCGATCGCGATGTTGTTTGCGTGGGCGCCGCGCCTCACCTTCGTCAACGATCCGGCGCGGGCCATGGCGGGCGCCGGACGTTCAGCCGGCACTCCCGGCCGGCGCCGCGCGCAGCGGATTCTCGTGGTGAGCCAGTTGGCGGCGTCGTTCATGCTGCTGATTGGCGCCGGACTGCTGACGCGCACGTTGATGCAGCTCTACGCGGTGGATCCGGGGTTCGATCTGGCCAACGTCCTGAGCCTTCAGGCGCCGGACTTCACGGCGCAAAGCCGCGACCGGCGCTTGCAGTTCTCGCAGGACGTGCTCGACCGTGTGAAAGGACAGGCGGAGGTGCAAAACGCGGCGATGGCCTCGTCGGCGCCCCTGGCCGGCGCGATGACGATGCCGACCGACATCCAGATCGACGGGACCGACGCGGGGGTCGGCGCCTCCGCGCAGGTGGTGGTGACCCGCGTCGTCAGCAGCGGGTATTTCGAAACGGTCGGCACCACGCTCGTGGCCGGACGGTCCTTCCAGGTCACCGACAACCAGCAGTCTCCTCCGGTCGCGATCATCAGCCAGGCGATGGCCCGGTACTACTTCAAGGATCACAGCCCGATTGGCCGGCGCGTGGCCTCGCGGATGGGTCCCAATTGGTCGCCCGCGGCGGAAATTGTCGGCGTCGCGGCCGATACGCATGCTGACGGCCTCACCGAGCGACCGAAGATGACGCTGTATCGGCCCGACACGCAGCAGAATGCGGTGTCGACGCTCCTTGTGCGCACGGCCGGGTCGATGGATCAGGTGACGCCACGCGTGGTCGAGACCATTCGCGCGCTCGATCCCAACCGTCCGGTCGATCGCGTCCAGACGCTCGAAGAAATCCGCGACGAAACGATCGCGCCGCAGCGGCTCAACGCGACGCTGATCGGATTGTTCGCGATTCTCGCCCTGGCGATTGCCATGGTCGGCGTCGCCGGTGTGCTGGCGTTTTCGGTCAGCCAACGCACCAACGAGCTCGGCATCCGCATGGCGCTCGGCGCCGAACCCGGCGGGATCCTGCGCATGATCCTGGGCGAGGGCGCGATGATGGCGGCGATCGGCCTGGTGATTGGCGGCCTCGCCGCCGCGCCGCTGTCGCGCATGCTGAGCGGGCTGCTGTTCGGCGTGGAGCCGATCGACCTGCCGACGATTGCGGTGGCGGCGTCGTTGCTGCTGCTTGTGGCGATGGCGGCAGCGTGGGTGCCGGCGCGCCGCGCGATGACCGTCGATCCGATGACCGCACTGCGGCGGGAGTGAGCTTCGTCCCAGCTCTTTTTTCGCGGCAGGTGCCGCGTCGATTTTATCTCCGCAGTTAACGCCGCGTCGGGCTATATCCCACACGGAAAAAGCCGCCGCCATTGGCCGGGCGGCCGGGCCAGTCGCCATCGCTTTTTGCGCCGCCGTAAATCTGCAACCCCTTGATCCACCCGTCGCGCACGCTGAGATGTGCGTTCACGCCCGCGCCGGTGCCGAACGAGGGTTGCCGCCACATCTCGATCTCTCCGCCGAGCGACAGTGACTTCCATTGCGCAATCCGTTCCGTAGCCGCACCCGCGTTCCAGAAACGGCCACCGGGCCCGTTGCCCTGGCGGGTGAGCAGCGAAAACCACCGCGGCCCGTTCGCGCTGTTGATTCGCCGGCTGAAGATGGCCTCGATGGACACGGCGCCGCCGTCGACCATCCAGTCCGCGTTGACGAGTGGTAGAAAGCGGCGATCGCCGATGCGGAAAGCGGGCATTGGTTTCGCCTCGCTGCCGATGCCGACATCACGCCCGGCGGACCACAAGGCCAGCCACGCGCCCGGCGTCGCGAGGTTGATGAGCGCGTGCCGCCGCAGCCGGCGATATTCATTCAGCAGCGTCGGTGAAACACCGGTGGGCACGATGCCCGTCTCGCCGTAGTACTTGCGATGCAGCTCGCCAAGGTAGTTCGCCACGTCGCCGCTACCCGACTCGCCATAGAACCCCGCTGGATCGGCCGCCGGGTTCGGGGTGCGCAACACATATTGACTGGGATACCAGCGGCTGCGCAGGTAGTAGAGCAGTTCGGCCGTTCTGAATCTCGTTCCCGCAACCAGCTCGCGTTCGATGAGCGTCGCGCTGCGGGTGTTGGCCTCGGTGCCGCCGGCATAAATGCGGCCGCGCTCTTCGCGCGTCGTTTCCTTGCCGCCCCAGCTGGCGCCGCCGCCGAAGCGCGTGCCGCCGTTGAACAGCGTGTCACGCGTCCACGGCGATCCCATGCGGAACGTGGCCGTGGCGCCGAACTCGCGCGCGCGGCCGCCGTGGCCAAACGCCTCGTGCTGCATCACGAGCATGAACACCGCCATCGGATGGTCGAGGAACACCGCCTTGGCGATGCCGAGCGGAATGTTGGTTCGCGCGGTTCGCTTCAGCCGTGAGAACGCCAGGTGCTCCAGGTCCGAGACGCCGGCCATTACCGCCAACGTGAAGTCGGCGCCCGTATCGATGGACCTGTCGGGATCAATCGAAACCGTCAATCGCGGTCGTTGGTCGCCGCTCTGTGACGCAGCGGGCTGTTGCCCCGATGACTCGGCGCCAGTGGTGATGAGACAAGCTGCAACCAAGGCAAGCATCGCCTCCAAGATACATCCTGTTAGGCAAGCAGACCCCGCCGTTCGGCCGCCGCCACTGCCTCGGTCCGGCTCGCGGCGCCCATCGCCGCAAAGAGGGTGTCGAGCAGCGTCTCGATCTCGTGCGTGCCGATGCCGAGGCCGGCCGCCACGCCCGTCGTGGTTTGTCCGCTCGCCAACAGCTGGAGGGCCTGTCGCTCCCGAGGCGTAATCCGTAGTGCGGCGCCAGCTGACTGCGGTTGCGTCGTCACGGCGTTACTCCCGCTCGTAGAACGGCGGCGGCGCGATGCCGAGCGCGCGCAGATACACGTAGCCCTGGCCACGATGATGAATTTCGTTGTCGATGGCGTAGAGCAGGAGGTCGTAGACCTTTCCAGGATATTGACCGAAAGCGGTCACGGATTCCTGAAACCGTTCTGGCGGAATCTGCGCCCACAGTTGCTCGAGCGCGATAGTGTCCTCGTCCCAGAGGCGCAACACCTCGCTCTTCGAGGTGGGCGCCGGATGCTCGAGACGATGCCACTCAGTTGTTACCATGCCGCGCACCATCGGCACGCCGACGGTGATCAACTCCATCGCGATGGCGCCGAACGGACGCATCGCTCCCAGCGAAAAGTTGAGCAGCTGGTCCTCGGGAAACGCGTCGATCACGCGACGCGTCAAGCGGCGATGACCCTGCCAGTGATCGAGCAGCGCGGGAGCGGACAGGACCTGGGACGACGAGGCGTGTGCAGCAGCGGGGACGGACATGAGCCCTCCTGACGGGGCCGCGAAGCGCGGCCCGATTCCGGAGAGTATCGAGAATTGAGGACAGGATGTGTCCTCGGTTATCGCGTATGCTCAGGGTGTGCTGAAGACGTCTGCGCGGGCCCTCCGCCTGCTGTCGATGTTGCAGGTGCGCCGCGAGTGGTCGGGGCAGGAACTCAGCCAGCGGCTGGAGGTCGACGTCCGCACCATCCGCCGCGATATCGATCGGCTGCGCGACCTCGGATACATGATCGACGCGTCCGCCGGTCCCGGCGGAGGGTACCGTTTGGGGGCGGGGACCGAGACGCCGCCGCTGCTGCTCGATGATGACGAGGCCGTGGCGGTCGCGGTCGCGCTCGGCGCGGCGGCCGCGGCGAGTACCGACGATGTGGCGCTGCGAGTACTGGCGAAGCTGGATCAGCTGTTGCCGCGCCGGCTTCGCCGCCGTCTCGCCGCACTTCCAGCGGTGACCGTCTCTCTCGCCAACCCACGGACAGCCGTCAGCCTGAGCGTGCTGGCGGCGATGGCCGCCGCCTGCCGCGACGAGATCCAAGTGCGATTTTCGTATCGCGACACCCGCGGCGTCGTGACCGCGCGCACCGTCGAGCCGATGCGGCTGGTGCACACGGGCTATCGATGGTACCTGGCCGCATGGGACCTGGCGCGGAGCGACTGGCGCACCTTTCGCGTCGATCGCGTCCAGGCGCAGCCGCGCCTCGCGGTGGGTCCGCGCTTCGTGCCACGGCAGCCTCCGGAGGACTTCGCGACCATGGTCGCTCGATCGATTTCGACGTTTCCGTACCGATATCAGGTGCGCGTGCGAGTCAACGGCGCCTTGGCAGATATTCGCACCCGCATGCCGCACTGGCTCGGGGTCCTCGAGCCGCTCGATGATGATCACTGCATCCTCACGACCGGCGGCGACACCCTCGACATGGCCGCCGCGCTGGTCGTGCATGCCGGCGTCGAGTTCACGCTGCTCGAGCCGCAGGAGCTGGCGCAGCCGATTCGTGACGTTGCCGCTCGGCTGCTGCGCGGGATCGGTCAGGCATGAGCGCGCGTGGCTGCCACCTTCGCGAAGGGTATAGACATCCTCTACCCATGGGCATAGACTGTCTATACCCATGCCGGCGCCGCGCTACAAGAACCGGATCGAATTGCTGCAGGGCACCCTCGACCTGCTGATCCTCGAGCGGCTCCGCTGGGCGCCCAGCCACGGCTACGGCCTGAGCCAGGCGATTCGCGCGCATTCGGGCGATGTCCTGCGCGTCGATGCGGGCTCGCTCTATCCCGCGCTGCATCGCCTCGAGCGCCAGGGGCTGGTCCGCGCGCAGTGGGGCATCTCCGAAAAGAAACAGCGCACGCGCGTCTATCGCCTCACCGCCAAGGGACGCCGCCATCTCGCCGGTGAGCGATCGAAATGGGAACAGATGTCGATGGCCATCGCCGGCGTCCTCAACCGCGCGCGCTCGAGCGAATCATGAAGTGGCCGCTGTGGCACCGCCGGCAGGACGCGCAGCTCGACGAAGAGCTGCGCAGCCACCTCGAGTTGGCCACCCAGGATCGCATCGACCGCGGTGAATCACCGGAGCAAGCCGCCGCGGCGGCGCGCCGCGAGTTCGGCAACGTCATTCTCGTCCGGGAAACCGTTCGCGACACGTGGGGCTGGACGCCCCTGCAACAGTTCCTTCAGGACCTGGCCTACGCCCGCCGCGCGTTGTGGAAAGCGCCGGCCTTCACGATCGCCGCCGTCCTGACGCTCAGCCTCGGCATCGGCGCCAACGCCGCGATGTTCAGCGTGGTGCGCGCGGTGGTGCTGCGGCCGCTGCCATTCGCCGCGCCCGATCGGCTGGTGGCCATCAACGAAACCGATCTGCGGAGTGCCGTGCCGCGCCCGGCGTCGGCATCGTGGCCGGACGTCTTCGACTGGCGGCGAGACACGACGACGCTCGTGTCGGTGGCGGGACACCACCAGGCCAGCTTCACCGTGACCGGGCGGGGGCCGTCGCGCCATGTGCCCGGCGCGGTGGTCTCGGCGAACCTGTTCTCAACTCTCGGCGTGGAACCGTACCTGGGTCGCGGGTTTCGTGAGGAAGAAGAACGCCCGGGTTCGGACGTGGTCGTCATTAGCGACGAGTTCCGCCGCGATTACCTCGGCGGCATCGAGAATCCGGTTGGTGACGCGCTCACGGTTGATGGCCGGCGCCTCACCATCGTCGGCGTCACGCCGCCGCGCTTCAATTTTCCCGTGTCGTCTCCGCCGCCGGAGATGTGGCTGACGCTGGCCGAGGACGCCCGCGTCGAAACGCCGGACGATACGCCGATGACGGCCCAGCGCGGCGCGCACTTCGTGCAGGTCGTTGGCCGCATGCGTCCCGACGTCGACGTCAGCCGTGTGCGGGCCGAGTTCGGGAGTTTTGCCGCGGCCCTGGCCGAGACCAACCCGGAAGACCATCGCCACCGTGGCTCCAGCGTCTCCTTGCAACACGACGCCATCGTCGGTAGCGCCCGGCAGCCGTTGCTCCTCCTGCTCGCGGCGGTGACCTGCGTGTTGTTGATCGCGTGCGTGAACCTGGCCAACCTGATGACGGCGCGCGGCGTGACACGCCAGCCGGAGCTGGCCTTGCGCGTGGCGCTGGGCGCGTCGCGGTCACGAGTGGTCCGCCTGCTGTTGGCGGAATCCGCCGCCCTCGCGATCGTCTCGGCCGCCGGCGGCATTCTCATCGCCTGGTGGTCGCTCGACTGGCTCGTCGGGCTGGCGCCCGGAGACGTCCGCGGACTGCGGGACGTGTCGATTGATAGGATGGTGGTGAGCTACACGGCGTTGATCGCCGGCGCCTGTGCACTTCTCGTCGGGCTGGCGCCGGCCTTGCGGTCAACCCGCGGCGACCTTCGGCAGGACATGGGCGCCGAACGCACGACGGGCGGATCGCGGGCGCAGCGTCGCTGGCTGAACGGGTTGATCGTCACCGAAACCGCTGTCGGTGCGGTGCTGCTGGTGGCCGCGATGCTGGTCGTCACCGGCCTCGATCGTCTCGCGAACGTCGACCCCGGCTTCGATGCCTCGACCGTCTCGACCATGCGGGTGGACCTGCCCAACAGCCGTTATTCGTTTGCGAAACAGGTCGCCTTTTACGATCGGCTGCTGCCCGAGATGGCGGGCCTGCCGGGCATCGAGGGATCGGCCATTGTCGGTCCGCTCCCGCTCGGCGGCTCGCGCTACACGATCAGCTTCGAGTTGACCGCCAACCGCACCGCCGACGCCGGCGCGCGACTCGGCTCGGGATTTGCCTTCGTCAGCCCGGGATACTTTCAGACCATGCGCATCCCGCTCCGGCAGGGACGCGAATTCACGATCGCCGACGACGACCGCGCGCCGCGAACCGTCATCGTCAACGAGAGTTTCGCGCGCCAGTACTTTCCTGGCGAGGACGCCATTGGCCAACGCATCCGGCCCGGCCTGCAAACCACCGAGCCGGACGTGCCGTGGCGGGAGATTGTCGGCGTGGTGAATGACAGCAAACAACAGACGCTCAACGAAGCGCCGGGCCCGGCCATCTTCTTTCCCTACGCGCACGGGTTGATCACGACACCGCACATCGTGGTTCGAGCGGCGGGTGGGGTCGATACCGTTCCCGAGATGGTGCGGCGCGTGATCGTGGCCGCCGATCCCGAGCTGGCCGTCTACGACATCCGCACCCTCGAGGAGCGGCTGAACCTGTCGATGGCGAGCCAGCGGTTCACGACCTTCCTGCTGACGCTGTTTGCCGGCCTCGGCTTGCTGCTGATCGCGATTGGTCTGTACGGCGTGCTCGCCTACGGGGTGGCGCAACGCACGCATGAATTCGGCGTCCGCGTGGCGCTCGGCGCCAGGCCGAGGGCAATTGTCGGCGGCGTGGTGCGCGGCGCCCTCGCGCTCGTCGGCAGCGGCTTGCTGTTCGGGATCATCGCCGCCACCGCGCTGGCGCGCGTGATGATGTCGATGCTGGATTTCGTCGCGCCGCCGGATGCGCCGGCCTATGGCGCCGTGGCGATCATCCTGTTCGTCGTCGCGGCTGCGGCGGTGTTCGTTCCAGCCCGCCGGGCGATGCGCGTCGATCCGATGCAAACCCTCCGCGCGAACTGACGCCGTGCGCGTTGTGCAGGCGAAGCTTGGCCACGAGAGAAACTCCTCTTGGCTGCGCTACGGCATCAACGCCGTGAGCGCCAGGTCGGCCGCCACCGCGCCGCCGCGTCGCAGCCACCACAGCCGCGGCTTCGGCGGATCGCAGACGAGCTTGTCCTCGCCTGGTTTACTGCCGAACGTGACCGGCACGACCATTGAGTCCGGCTTCTGTTCATCGAGCACCGCCTCTACGCCACGGGCCAGGTGCGTCCGTCCGTAGTGCATGAGCATCGTGCGCGGGGAGAGATCTGACGGCACCGCGAATCCCGAGAGCCATGCCTGACCGGGAGCGATCGGGCGTTCGAGCACCAGCGGGGCCGCCTTGGCGATCGGCAGGATGAATCCGAGCAGATTGAGCCGCACGACATAGGTCGATGCGTCCAGCACGCCGTGGCCCCACGGCGGCAACCGCGACGCGATCGATGCCTGCAGCGGTCCCCTGCCCGGGATCAACGGGCCCGACAACGACCACCACCGCCGGCGCCGTTCTCGAAGTGGAATCGTCACGTCCGCGGTGACGCCGTCGTCGTGGCGCGCGACGACGACATCCGCGATCGTGAGCGGTTCGAACAGGCCCATCGCGTTAATTCGCGCGAGGCTGCGCCGCAACTTGACGACGTCGAAGAGATCACGCTCGGAGATCAGCATCGCGCGCCTTAGGGTGGAGTCGTTCACTGAGGAGTGGCCGGCGAACATGATGCGGCCGACGGCGTGGGCGGAGCCCATCCAGATGCGCGCGCTCACGTCGACCGGCGGATCGCCGCCGGCGTAGGCGACATCGGCGCTGAGATTGATGCGGCCCTGCGATTCAGCGATCTGTCGTGCTTCGAGCAGGCACGCACAGAGCTCCTCGACCGCGGACTCGCCGGTGAATCGCACCTCGCGAATGTGCTGCGACTCGACAGTGGGCTGAGCGTACGCGGCTGTGGCAAGCGCCAGCACGCACAGCACTGGTAGAGCCCCGTTCACGTATACCTCCCACAGTTAGGATGCGCCGCGCGTACGCTTGGCCGTCCGCGTCGCGCGGGCACGCCGTTGACGAGGGCGCTGCGACAGCGACCGCTGCTAAGAGGACGTGTCGGGAGGCCGGAGCCTCCCGTCGATGGGAAAGGAAACTGTCGATACCCAGAGCGGGTCCCGAGCGATGTTGACACTGTCTCTAGAGCAAGCTCCGTGCCGCAAATATTCGGGCGTGAAACCCGTAAGACGACTCACGTCAGCGCAATGAGGTACCCAGAAACGGCAACGCGCGGGCCTACCGCGCGGCGCACGCGCTCCTTGCAGCGCATGGCCGTCGTGGGCCTCGGTTACCTCGGCTAGGCCAAGGCTCAACACGTCTATATAGACTATAAACAATTCTGTATATATACTACTCGAATGCCGGACACGCTGCGAGCTGTCGATGCGTTGTTGCCGCTCAAACCGAAGGTGCTCCACATGCTGTTGGCGGTGGCCGATGGACCGCGGCACGGCTACAGCATCATGCAGGAAGTGGCCGAGCGCACGGACGGCCAGGTGCGCCTGTGGCCCGCGGCGCTGTACGGACTCCTTCGCGAGCTCGAGAAGCTCGATCTGATCGTCGAGTCGGACCAACGGCCGGCCGCGGATGAAGACGACCAACGGCGCCGTTACTTTGCGCTCACTCCACACGGCAAGCGCGTGCTCGATGCCGAAGTGAAGCGCCTCGAAGCCATTGTCCATCACGCGCGCGCGAGCCGGGCGTTGCGAAAGGCCCGCGCATGACGAGCGATCGGCGTGCCATCCGCGATGATGGCGCTCGGCTGCTCACAGATGCGCGCGCGCGTGGGCGGGTTCCGTTCATGACGACCTGGTTCGCGCTGCTGTGGGATCTCGTCGTCGTCGGCGCCAGGCACGATCTCGCGCAGGCGCTGCGGGCGCTCGTGCGATCGCCGGGTGTCACGGCCGGCATCTCGCTCCTCCTCGGCCTTGGCGTCGCGGCCACCGCCACGCTCTTCGCGTTTGTCGACGCGGTGCTGCTGCGGCCGCTGCCGTACGATCAACCCGATCGGCTGGTCGTGATGTTCGAATCGAACGTCAGCCAGGATCGCCTTCGCGAGGGCGCGTCTCCGGGCAATATCGTCGACTGGGTCGATCGGAACGATGCGTTCGACGCGATCACCGCGATGATGACGGTCTCGGCCACGCTGCGGGCCGGCGATGGCGGCGCGCCGATCGCCGGGGTCCACGTCACCCGCGGTTTCTTCGACGTGTTTCGTCGTCAAGCCAGGCTCGGGCGCACGTTCGATGCGCGCGAATACGACGGCGCCACCTCAATCACGTCGCGGCAGCCCTCCAGCGGCGAACCGGTCATCGTGCTGAGCCATCACCTCTGGCAGAGCCTGGGCGCCGATCCGCGGCTCGTCGGCCGGACCATCAACGTCGAAGGCCGCGACTGGCATGTGATCGGTGTCATGCCCGAAGACTTCGCGGTGCCCGACGCGACGGCAACATTTTGGGCGCCGTGGGATATGCCGGCGTCGTACCGCCCGCGCTATCCGGACGGCCCGCCTCGCGACGCGCGGTTCCTGCGCGTCGTCGGCCGGATGAAAGCCGGGATGTCCATCGCGGGAGCAGAGGCGCGGATGCAGACGCTGGCGAGTGGCTTGGGGGCAGAGCATCCCGTCATCAACGCCGGCTGGACGGTTCGGCTCTCTCCGCTCGCGGATGAAATCGCCAGCACGAGCCGCCTGGAACTTCTCCTCGTCTTCGCGGCGATGGTGTGCCTGCTGTTGCTGCTCTGCGCCAACGTCGCCAGCCTGGCCATCGCGCGTGGTCTCGCCCGCGCGAGGGAGATTGCGATTCGGCAGGCGCTCGGCGCCCGCGGCAGCCGCGTCACGCGGCAGCTCATCGCGGAAAGCGCGTTGACCGCGATCGTCACGATGGGCATCGCCATCGTCCTCACGGCGTGGTGGGTGGAGGCGGCCCTGTCGATCGCGCCGGCCGGAATTCCGCGCCTGCAGGAAGTGGCGCTGAACGCGCGCGTCGCATCGTTCGCGGCGCTCCTGGCGATCGTCGTCACCGCCGTCGGCAATGCCGTCCCGACCTTTCGCGCCAGCCGCACCCCGATTGCCGGTGTGCTCAAGGACGGCGCCGCCGTCTCCACCAGCGCGTCAGGCCGGTTGCGTGCGGGACTCGTGGTGGCGGAGATTGCCGCGGCCGTGCTGCTGCTGGTCGGCGCCGGGTTATTGGCGCGGACCTTTGCGGAGTTACGACGAGTGGATGTGGGCTTCGAGACGAGCAACCTGCTCGTGTTGCGCATCACGCCGGATGCCGCGCGGTATCGCACCGGCGCGCAGACCACCGATTACTACCGCCGCGTGCTGACATCACTGGGCGAGGTGCCCGCGATTGAGTCCGTGGCGGCGGTCACGTCGCTGCCGATGAGCACGATCGGCTCCGAATTCACCCGGCCGTACTGGCCTGAGCATGCGAGCCCCGAGAACAAGACGGAAGCGAGCATCCGGATGGCGACACCGGGATACTTCCGCACGTTGCGCCTTCCCCTGATTACCGGACGCGAGTTCACGGACGGCGATGACGTCGACGCGCCTCGCGTGGTGATGATCAACCAGAAGCTCGCGAAAAGCGCGTGGGGGAATGACAACCCGATTGGCCGCAACCTGGTGCTCGACTACCAGGGCGGGGCCTATCCCTATGAAGTGGTGGGCGTGGCGCGTGACGATCGCCACGACGGACCGCGCAGTGAGCCGGTGCCGGAGATCTACATTCCGCACGCGCAGAACCCGTACCTCGTTTTGAACGTGATCGCGCGGACGAATCTGGATCCCATGGCGGTGGCGCAGACGGCCCGCGCCAAGGCGCTGCGCGTTGACCCCGATCAACCCGTGCATTCGGTGACCACGATGGAGCAATTGCTCGGCGCTGCCGTGCAGTTGGATCGATTCGCCATGCTGCTCATCACCCTCTTCGCGGTTGGCGGGCTGATCACCGCGGCGGGCGGTGTTTACGCGTTGCTGGCCTACACCGTGGCACAGCGGCGTCGTGAAATTGCGCTGCGGATGGCGCTGGGCGCCTCACCGCGGCGGGTCGCCCGATCGATCGTCACCGAGTCGCTGGTGCTTGCCGTCGCCGGCGGCGCCATCGGCATCGTCGGCGCGGCTGCGGCCAGCCGTTTTGCCCGCACGCTGCTCTTTGGTGTCGCGCCGCAGGACCCGGTCACGCTCGTCACGGCCGTGGCCGTGCTGCTCGTGGTGGTGGTGGCGGCCAGTTGGTTGCCGGCGCGGCGGGCCTCGCTGATCGACCCCTCGCGCGCGATGCGGATTTGAGGTGCATTCTCGCGCTCCCGTCATCGCACACTGGGATCACGTCGTCAATAGGTAAGCCGCAGGATGCGGCCGTTCTCGCCGGCGCCCCAGCCGGCGCGACCGCGCATCGCGATCGCGAGCGTGTGGAGGCCCGTGGCTCCCGTCACCGGCGTCCACGTGCGGCCATCGTCGGCTGACTGGTCAGCGCCTTGCGGGCCGACAGCGATCAGCGTGGGCGACGATCCGCCCGGCAGGTACGCGACCACCGATCGAAATCCCGAAAGACCCTTCACCGCGTGCCACGTCCGGCCGCCATCCCCGGTAACCGCTGCGTTGTCCACGGCGTCACCCTCTTTCCGATAGTCGCCGCCAACGACGATGCCATGTTGGGCGTCACGGAACGCAATCGAGAAGATGCCCGTTGACGATCCGGTTGCCACCGGTGTCGTGGCCGCGGACCAGGAGCGTCCCCCGTCGGTCGATCTCAGGACGCGTGACACCGACGTTCCGATCCACACGCGATCGCGACCGTAAACCGCGATGTTCGTGCCGCTGGCGGCGAAGGCCCCCTCGTTCTCGAGCGCCGGCGGCAGGCCGGCTGCAGGCACTCGCGTCCACGCGCGTCCGCCGTTATCGGTCTTCAAGATGACGAGTTGGCCATCAACCGAATCGCTGAACGCAAGGCCGCGCTCGGCGTCCCAGAATGCCATCGCGTCGAAGAACGCTTTCGGATCGGTGTTGGTGTACTGCAGCGTCCACGTCTTACCGGCATCGCTCGTCTTGTAGATCCGCGAGCTTTCGCCCGAGCCGATACTCAAGACATACGCTGTGTCGGCGCTGACGGCATCGATGTCGCGGAAGTCGAGCTTCTCGGCGTCGGGGATCGTCAATCGCTGCCAGGTGGCGCCGCCGTCAGCCGTTCGCACGATGGTGCCGCCGCTGCCGCTGGCCCAGGCCACGCGGTCCGAGTGCGCGCTGATGCCGCGGAACCGAGCGGTCACGCCACTCTGTTGTTCAGTCCACGCGGGCACGGCGAGCACCGCGACAGCGACCAGCAGCGCGAGTCGGATCATGGGCCAATGATACGCGTCAGTGACCACCGACGGAGCGTCCTGGACTCGCCGACCGGCCCGCTACTGCCGACGCTCGCGGACGTGCTCCTCGGCTTCCCGGCGAACGCGGGCATCCGGATGGCGCGCGATGACGTCGCGCAACGCGCGGAGCGCGCGCTCCTCCGGCAGCTTGTCGAGCGCGTCGAGCGCGTCGATTTGCACGGCGCGATCGGGATCGTCGAAGATCGCGCGCTCGATAGCTTGTTGCATGCGGTCGAGTAATTGCGCGTCGTCGATCTTGTGCGCCGCGTCGCCGATCGATTCGAGCGCCTCCCGCCGGATCCGCGCGCTCCGGCCGGAAGTGGCCAGCTCCAGGATCAGCGGATGCAGCGGCTGATCCGGACGGCCGGCGAGCGTCTCGATGGCCTCGGCCTGGACCTCCTCGCGATCGTGTTCGCGCGCAACGCGCTCGAGCGCCGCAAGCGCGGCGGCATCGTCGCGGCGATCGCCGAGCGTCTCCACCGCCTCGCGCTGAATGGTCACGTCCTGGTGCTCCCACGCGATGCGCGTCAACGCGTCGACCACGCCGGGCGCGTCGAGGTCGCCCAGTGTCTCCACCGCCTCTTGTTGGGCCCGCTGGTTCGGATGGGTATTCGCCGTCTGCAGCAGCAAGGGGAGCGCCGCCGGGTCACCGAGCTCACCGATCGCCTCGACCGCTTCGCTCAACACCTCCTCATGCTCGGTGGTTGCGATGACGCGTTCGAGCGCCGGCAGCGCACGCGCCGCGGGCTGATCGCCAAACCCTTCGGCCGCTTCGCGACGCACCGCCGGATCTGCCGACTCGTTCACGAGATCGGTCAACGCCGATATGGACTGCGGCGTCTGGACTTCGCCAATCGTCTCCGCGGCCTCCGTTCTCACGCTCGAATCGGGATCGGTGCGCGCCACTCGCAGCAGGATCTCGACCGAACGCGGATCGTGATGGTGATCGAATCCCTCGGCGGCTTCGCGCCGGATGGCGGGCGGCCACGGCCGATCCACGAGGCGAGTCAGAAAGGGCAGGACGACATCGGTGTTGGAGTGCAGCGAGGCCAGCTCGATCAGCAATACCTGGAGCTGCGCGATGCGCGTCTGGCCGAACAGGCTCTGCACGCGCTCGAAGCTCTGAGGCTCAGGCGCGTCGCCGAGAAAGAACACCGGCGTCCGGCCGAAGTTGAAGCCGAGTTGCACGCTGCGATACCCGGCGCGATCGATCGCGTCGGCGCGCGTGCCTCGATGGTGGAGCAGGACGGCGAGGGTCCCGCCCTCGAGCGACACCGCCGGCGGATTAACCAGATCGAGCAGGGGCGGGCCTTCCGTGGAGAGGCGCCCATTGGCCGACACGAATGAGCCGTCGCTCGTGTCGCTGAGCACGGCATCATCGGCGTGCGTCGGGGTGGTGAACGTGTAGACGATCCAGAAATCGGTGAGGCGCTGTTTAGCGGCGTCTGCCAGCGCGTCGCGCCAGCGTTCCTCGAGGGAGCCGTCGGGGCGAGGGGAGCGAATGACGCGACGCTGCGCTCGGGCCGCGGCGATCTCCGCAGCGGTCGATTCGCGCCGCGACTCGCTTTGATCCGTCGCTTTCTCGACGTTTGCGGCATTGAGGAGGGCTGCCACGGCCGGCGTCACCACCGCTGCGGCCGGCAGTTGTGTCGCCGTCACGCGTGGTGCGGCGATGGCGACGAGCGTCACCGGAATCGCCAGCCAGAGCAGGCGCGGCCGCCGCGCGACGCGCGCGGGCTCATTCAAGATGCGGGTCACTCGTTGCACCATTGCGGAATCACTCCTTGCCATCGCACTCACGCCGGCCGGCAGTTCGTCGGCCGGCGACCACCACGATGCCACCACGGACAGACAACGGGCCAGCGCCAGCGGCGACTGCGTGTGCTGCACGGCCCACTCGTCGCAGAGAAACTCAGCCGAGTCGCACAGCCGGGCGCGCGCGAGGCGATTGAGGGGCTGGAAGAACAGCGCGCGCTCGAGGATCTCGACCGCGACGCGCCATTCGGGATCGCGCCGCACCACGTGTGCCGTTTCGTGCGCCAGCGCCGCGCGCTGCTGCTCCGGATCCAGCTCCATGAGGAACCGCTCCGGCAGGACGATGTGCCGGCCGCCGAGCGCGAGGGGCACCGGGCACATGGCGTTCGTGGTCAGACGGATCGGGCGGCGCCGATTCGCCGCGCGCCGCAGGGCCGCAATGGTGTCGAGCAGATCGGTGTTTGTTACGGGTGCGCCCGAGCCGAGAGACCGATAGACAGCTCGGAAACGAACGGCGTACCGCAGCAATGCGACGGCGGCGATCATCAGCCACGCCCCCGCGGCGATCGAAGGCCACGATCGACTCATCGTCTGCCAGACCGTGACTCCGGCTTGTGGTGGAGTGATCGCGCGATCGCTCTCTGCGGAGCGATCAAAGGACGGCGACGAGGTCACGGGCTCGACGGGTATCGCAGGCGTCATCGGTGTTTCACCGACAGGCGCGCTCGTTGCCACCGGCGTTCCAATCACCGATGTCACACCCGGCATTGCCCAGCGTCCGCCTAGCGGCAGGGCAATGGGATCGAGGTGCAAGCTGGCCGTCACTAGCGGAGCGACCAGCGCGACCTTCCAGATCAGATCCAGCCATGCATGCTGATCGACGAACCGCCAGGCCGCAGCCGCCGCCACCGCCAGCAAGATCGTGCTGTGGATGGCGTAGGTCAGCAGCCACGAAAGAACCATGCTTGAAGCGGCATCAAAGCTGGCCGGCGTCATGAGTGTTTCCTCTTCTTGAGTTCCTGTTCCTTCGCCTCGATCAGCTCTCTGACTCGCGCAAGGTCACCGGGGCGGAGCTCATGCGATGAGAGCAGCTGGCTCACCATCGTCGGCACGTCGCCGGCAAACAGCCCCTGCGTCATCTCAACCAACGCGTGCTCCCGCGCATCGCGCTCCTGGAGCACGGCCCGATACACGTACTGCCTGACCTCTATGCGGTACGCCACGAGGCCGCGCTTCTCGAGCCTCGACAGCAACGTCGCGATGGTCGTCGCGGCGATCGGCCGTTCGGCGTGAAGCGCCCGATGGATCTCGACGACGGTGGCTTCGGAACGTTCCCAGAGGACCCTCAGGATCTCCAGTTGGAGAGCGGTCAGCCGCGGCGGGCGCGGGGTCAGCGACATCTTGGACAGGTGTAGTACTACAAGTGTAGTAGTGGCGTCAAGATCCGGCGAATTCGCGATTGGCCGCATGCTTTCCGAGATCGGCGTGCTCGGGATCCATCCAGTCGCGATCGAAGGCGAACCGGGCCTCCAGGGAGCTGAAGTCCTCCGTGATGACGTCACCGTCGAGTGTGTTCACTTCGGCGAGCGTGACGTGGGCCATCTGGTTCGGCGGCATGCTCGACCGCACGAACACAAACGCGCGCGCGGACGGTTGTTGCGCGAATGGCACGTAGATGATCGGCAGGAAACGTTGTCGCGTGGCGTCTCCTTGCATGACGTTCGGGACGATCCCGACAACGGTGCGCCAGGGTCCCGGCACGTTGCCGTCGACCAGCCGCAGACGCTTGCCTACAGGCTGATCGCCCGGCCAGTAAGACGCGGCACAACTGTCGTTCACCATCACGACGTCTGGCGCCTCCCGATTGTCTGCCGCGTTGAAGTCGCGCCCCGAAATCGCTGGCCTGCCCATGGTGCGGAAATAGTTCGGGCCGGCGGTCATGACCTGCTTGAGTGCGATGGCTATCGCCAGCGTCACGATCGCGGTCAGCGTGAATCCGCGATCGCGCCGCAGTCCGCGAAGGGCGTGCCGGAGATCGAAAAAGGAATCCGTCCAACTGGTCCTCCGTCGCCAGAGTATTCGCCCGTTGCCGGAACGCGGATGTCACACGATGTGTTGGCGAGCGTGGTCGCGGTTAGATGCGCCGGATCATCCGTCTCAGGCCCCGCAGGATGCGCTCTGTGAGGTGACCGAAGGGTTCGTCGCTTGCTTCAGCGCTCGATCGGCACCGCGCTTATACTATCGCCGCTCCCAAGGAAGCACCCCACGATGACCGCCACCGCAACCAGACTCGGGCTCGCACTTGCCGCCGTGATGGTGAGCGCCACACTGCTGGCGCAACAACCGCGGACGCTGCCACCGGACGAATACGGGCGATGGGAACAGCTCGTCGCCCAGCGCACGCCGCTCTCGCCTGACGGCCGGTGGCTGGTGTACGGCATCAGGCGCGCTGACTATCGGAACGAGCTGCGCGTGCAGGCGATCGACGGCGGCGAACCGGTCGCGATCCCCGCCGGCGAGCAACCGGCGTTTTCGGATGACTCGCGCTGGCTGGCATGCCTCATCGGCTTCACCGAAGAGCAAGAGGCCAAACTCCGGAAAGAGAAGAAGGCCATCCACAAGCAGCTCGGCCTGCTCGAGCTCGCCACCGGTACGACGACCACAGTCGAGGGGATCGAGTCGTTCGCGTTTTCACCATCGGGCACGCACCGGGCGATGCGGCGCTACGGGCCCGAGGCCAAGGACGATGCCGCGGCACCGAGCGCGAGTAGCGAACTGGTTCAGCCGGGCACGCACTTGATCGTCCGCGAGCTGGCGACGGGCCGCGACACGACCTTTGCAGCCGTGTCCGAGATCGCGTGGCAAGACAAGGGGACGCGGCTGGCGTTTGCGGTGACGGCTGAACACGGCGTCGGCAACGGCGTGCAGTTGTTCGATACCGAGAGCGGCGCGGTGCGCGCCCTCGATTCCTCCGCGTCGACCTACAGCGGTTTGAGTTGGCGCAAGAACTCGGCGGCCCTCGCGGTGTTGCGCTCTGCCGACGATTCTTCCCGCGACGGTCCGAATCACACGGTGCTCGTGTGGCCGGAGGTGACCGCCGGCGGCGTCGCCCGCGAACTGGAGGCCGCGAAGCACGGACTCGCCGCCGACCTTCGCGTGGTTCGCTTTCGCGTGCCGCAGTGGTCCGAAGACGGGGCGTTCCTGTTCGTTGGGGTAGGACCGTGGCACGCCACACCCTCGGCGCTCGATGGCGCGCGGCAATCGCGACGCATCGCCGCGGGCAGCGACAATCCCGAAGCGCTTCCGGATGTGCAGGTCTGGCATCCCAAGGATCCGATCGTCATGCCGCGTCAGAAAATCGACGCCCGCCGCGCGCGCGAGCGATCGATGCTGGCGGCGTGGTCGCTCGCCGACGGCCGCTTGGTGCGCATCGCGCAGGCGATTGGCGAGGAGGCGACGCCGATCAAGCGCAGCCCGCGCGCGGTGGTCGTCGACACCAACGCGTTCGCCATGGAACGCAGCATCGGTCGCGGCTACGCCAACATCGCAACGGTGGATCTCGGATCCGGCGCGAGGACCGAGGTCGCGCAGCGCATCGAAGACCGCTGGCTGCAATCGAGTCCGAACGGCCGCTATCTCCTCTATTTCAAGGACGATCATTACTGGACCGTTGACCTCTCGAACCTCCGGCACACCAAGGTCACCGCCGCCGTTCCCACATCCTTTGTCGACAAGGAATCCGACGCCACGGGCCCGCACAAGCCGGCGTTTGGCGTCGCGGGCTGGACCACCGGTGATCAGAGCGTGTTGCTGTATGACCACCTCGACATCTGGGAAGTCAGGCCCGATGGCACTGGCGCGACCAGGCTGACCAACGGGACGAGCGGGGCGATCCGGCATCGCTACGTCCGTCTCGATCCGGAAGAGGAGTGGATCGATCGCACGCACCCGATGGTGGTGTCGCAGTTCGGCCTGCGCTCGAAGAAGTCCGGATACGCGCACCTCAGCGCCGCACCGGGCACGCCAGCGGTGACACCGCGGGTGTTTCTCGACAAGCGTGTGGCGCTGCTGGCTAAAGCCAAACGCGCCGATCGATTCGTCTACGCGGTGCAGGCCTTCGACGATTCACCCGATTACTTCGCCGGCGGCGCCACCCTTGCCGACGCGAAGCAGGTCACGGCGACCAACCCCTTTATGCGCGACTACGCCTGGGGACGATCGACGCTGATCGATTACAAGACCACGCACGGCGTCCCGCTGCAAGGCGCGCTGTTCTATCCCGCCAATTACGACCCGTCGAAGAAGTATCCGATGGTCGTCTACATGTATGAAAAGCTCTCGGACGGCGTCCACCAGTTTTCGATGCCGTCGGAACGCGACGTCTACAACGCGGCGGCCTTCACCACGCGCGGCTATGTCTATCTGCAACCCGACATCGTCTTCCGGCCGCGCGAGCCGGGCGTGTCGGTGGTTGACTCCGTTGCGCCGGCCGTGCGCCGCGTGATCGAGATGGGTGTGGCCGACCCGGGCAGGGTCGGCATCGTCGGCCACTCCTGGGGCGGGTTCGACAGCGTCTTCCTCGCCACCCGCACCACGATCTTCAAGGCCGCCGTCGCCGGGGCGCCGATCACCGATCTGGTGAGCAACTACGGCAACCATCACTGGTCGAGCGGCATCGCCGAGACCGATCACATCGAGACCGGCCAGCAGCGCATGCAGGTGCCGCTGTACGAAGATTTGCCCGCCTATATCCGCAACTCGGCGCTCTACGCCGCGCACACGATGCAGACGCCGCTACTGATGATGTTCGGTGAGAACGACGGCACCGTTCACTGGCACCAGGGAGTGGCGTTGTATAACATCGCGCGCCGGGCTGGGAAGAACGTGGTGATGCTGGCGTACGGCGGCGAGGATCATGGCTTACGCAAGCGGCAGAACCAGATCGATTATCACCATCGCATCTTCGAGTGGTTCGATCACTACCTGACCGGCGCGGAAGCGCCGCGCTGGATCACCCACGGCGAGCGTTATCTCGAGCGCGAGCGCGATCTGCAGCAGCGAAAGGTGCCGGCGAAGCCGGTGACCACGACGAGTCCCCGATGAGGTCGGCCATCGGTCAGCCGGCGCTCACATCATGGCTCTGAGGGCCGCGGCCAGCATCACCGTGCCCGCGAAGACCAGCAGCCACAACACCGTTTGCCGGAACGCCGCCGCGCTCATGCCGACGTAGATCTTCGAGCCCCAGATGGCCGGTAACACGAGCGATCCGGCCACCACCGCCATCTGCGGCCAATGGTCGGTACGCACGCGGCCGGTCCACACGTTGGTCGCCACCGTCGCGGACAACACGATCAGATTGAAGTTCTGGATCACCGCGCGGTGCTCATCCTTGTTGTAGCCGCGCAGCGTGCACCACAGCGCCGGCGCCAATCCGCTGAACCCGCTCAAGGGCGCCATCACGCCGCCGAGCAGGCCGACGCCGGCGTCGGCCACGCGGCCGCCGCGGTTGATCTTCGGGAGGCGGGCGGTGGCCAGCATCGCCGAACAACAGATCACCAGCAGCGATCCCAAGACCAGCTTGAAACGATTCGCGTCGAGGAGCCCCAGCAGCTGCGTGCCGATGGGAATGCCGATGGCGCTCCCGGCGACGAAGGGCCAGAGGATCGACACATACCAGCCGCGACGCACACGGAGAGCCGAAATCACCTGGCCGAACCATCCGCCAAACACGGCCATCGGTGCGGCCAGCAGGGGATCGACTCCCCAGACCCAAATCGACATGGCCACCATGGCGAACGCAAACCCGGAAATGCCCTGAACCAGGCCCGCGATGGCGGCGCCCATCGCCAATAACCAGAGTTCATTCATCAGCGTCGTCTACCCTCGGAAAATAATGAGTTTAGCCTACCGGCGGCTTCCAGAACGAATTGCGCAGTTCTTTTCATTTGACACGCGAAGTGCACACCGCTACTCTCTCCCGCGCGGCTCCCCCCGCCCACGTCACGCTTGCGTGTACTGCCGAGCCGGATTGAATCTGGAACGGGTATCGCTCTGCGCGCAGACGTGACTGGCCAGGAGGCCCGTCAGTGGTTACCGCTCCCGCCGTCGTTTTCCAAGGTCCGCTTTCCGTCTCCGATCCATCGGCCATCGCGTCGCTGCGCGCGGTGTTCGACCGTCACGGCTTCAGCGGCACCGCTGCGGCCGACGCCGTGGGCCGGCCATTGCCGGTCGGCAAAGCGCACCTGCGAGAGGACCTGCCGTTGTATCTGCGCCGCGTCGAGGCGCCGACCCCGATCAACACCCTGGTCAAACTGTTCGTGCTCGATCGCAGCGTGGACGAGGCGCGCGCGCAACAGGCGTTTGCGCCAGTCGACCTCGAGACCGTGCGCGAGATTGGTCTCGTTGAAGATGGCCCACGCGGCATCCGCGCGCGGTTGCGCTTGTCGGTGCACGACGGCCTGCTCCTCGCGCATGACGCCGACGACGAGGAACACCGGGCGCTGCGGCCCGACCATGTGCTCGACGTCAATCCCACCACCATCTCGCTATCGAACCTGACGATTCGCCGGAAGGTGAAACGCGCGCTGGAGATTGGCACCGGTTGCGGCGCGCTGGCGCTGCGGGCCTCGCGTCATGCGGATCACGTGATCGGCACCGACACCAACGAACGGGCCTTGAACCTGGCCGCGTTCAACGCCGCCATCAACGGCATCACCAACGTCGAGTGGCGGCTGGGCAGCCTGTTCGAGCCGGTCGCCGGCGAGCGGTTCGATCTGATTTTCTGCAATCCGCCGTACGTGATCTCACCGGACTCGCAGTTCATCTTCCGCGACGGCGGCCGGCAGGGCGACGCGTTGTGCGAAGAGGTGATTCGCGGCGCGCCGGAGTACTTGAACGACGGCGGCTTCGCGACCTTCCTGATCAACTGGGCGATCCATCACGGCGAGGAATGGGCCACACCGCTCGTCCAATGGGTGGACGGCAATCGCTGTGACAGCTGGTTGATGCTCAGTATCACGCAGGATCCCACGACCTATGCGGCGATCTGGAACCGCAGCCGCGATCGCGAGGCGTACCGCTCCGGCCTCGACCGCTGGATCCGCTATTTCGAGGAGCTGAACATCAGCCTGGTGGGCCTGGGCGCCGTCGTGCTCCGCCGCCGCGAATCAGGCACCGTGTGGGTCCACGCCGATCATCTCGCGGACAACATCACGGCTCCGGCGGGTGCCCACATCGAGCGCCTGTTCGCGGCGCAGGATCGGCTGTCGGCGCTGCCGGGTGATGACGCGCTGCTCGACAGCGCCTTCGCTGCCGCGCCCGACCATGAACTTCAGGAACGTTTGAAGATTGAGGATGGCGGCTACGTCATCAAAGAGGCGAACGTGCGCCTGCTCGGCGGATTGCCGTTTCACGGCAGCGTCGACGCCTACGCCATCAAGTTGCTCGCCCGCTGCGACGGACGCCGCTCGCTGCGGGAGATATCCGCCGAGATTGCCGGCCAGGCCGGCGTGGACACGCAGGCATTCACCAAGGCCTGCGCCCCAATCGTGCGGCAGCTGATCGCCATGGGTTTTTTGGTGTGACTGTCAGGAATTTAATGACGCCGTCTCCAAACCCCTGGAGCGGCATACCAGGGAGCGTTACATGACGACAGGTTCGACAGGTACGAAGCGGCGCACGCTGCTGCAGCGGGGTGCGGCCCTGCTGGCCGGTGGTGCGGCGCTGGCCGGCACCACGAAGTGGGCCGGCACGGCGTCGCCTCCGGCGGCGCCGGCGCGCACGTTGACGCTGTACGCGCGGGCGCGGCCGGTGCCCGCGCACCAGCACGGCACCGACGGCCGCATCGTCGGCTCGGGCGATCTGCGCAACGGCCCGAACGGAGAGCGCCTCGGCACGTTCTACACCAACTGCTTCTGCGTGCCGACGCCGTTTGGCATGCCGGCGGCAGCGGCATCGAACCTCGAATTCCACGTCCTGCAACTCCCTGAGGGGACGCTCTTCAGCATCGGCTCGGGCATCGAAGCCGCGGGCGAGCGGCGGCTGGCCATCGTGGGCGGCACCGATTATTTCGCGGGCCGCTCGGGCACCTACGTGCAGCGCTCATGGCGGTAGACATGTTTCTGAAGATCGACGGGATCGACGGCGAGTCGGGCAGCCACAAGCACAAGAACGAGATCGAGGTGCTGAGCTTCTCCTGGGGGCTCAGCAACACGGCGTCCAGCACCGGTGGCGGCGGCGGCGCCGGCAAGGTGAGCGTGAACGACTTCTCGATCGTCAAGCAGATCGATGGCAGCTCGCCGAAACTCATGGAGGCGTGCTGCACGGGCCAGCTCCTCAAGGACGTCACCGTGACGCTCGTCAACAAAGAGCGCCAGCAGGAGGATTTGATTGTCAAGATGTCGGACGTGCTGATCTCCAGCTACCAGACCGGCAGCGCTGGCAGCGGCGGCGCCGTGCCGATGGATCAGGTCTCGTTCAATTTCCGCGACGTCATTCTGCAGGCCGCCGACAAGAACGGGCGATTCATCTCGCAGGTGTCCTGTAATTTCCTGAAAGACGGCCAGATCGGCCACGACCACTAGGTGGCGTTGACCTTCGCTCGGTCGCGTGCGCGGGCAGCGCGCGCGGCTGGGGGGTCACTTCGGCGTCGTGCCCCCCGACGTCCCGGGCAGAAAGCGCTTGTGCTGCAACCGAATCGCCGTCAGGTCGGGCCGTTCGATGCGCAGCTGGTTGAGGATGCGGTGCAATTCCGCCTCCTCCGCCGTCGAGATCCGTTCGTCGCTGGCCGCCACCGCGAATAAACAGCGCGCGAGCGCGAGCCGCTCGTCGTAGGACGTCGAGTCGGCGAATTCCTGCGTGATGGCGAAGTCGGCGGTGACCCCGAACATCACGCAGCTCGCCTTGGCGATGCCGACGACCAGCATCGCCTGCGCATCCGAGAGATTACCGTGCTCGGTCAGCAGGATCTCCATCGCGTGCGTCTCCTGGTCGCTGATGTGCTCATCGGCGCGCGCCACGCGGCCGAGCAGGTAGGCGAAGCGCGCCAGGTAGTGCGCCCGCGCGGGCTCGAGGCGATCGAGCGCATTGAGGATCTCGCCTAGCGGCGCGGCCTCGGGGGTTGGCGGCGGCTCGTTCAGCCCGAGCCAGCCATAGAGTGATTTCAGCACGCTCCGATTATCGCGCTCGACGCCCGACTTTGCTATCCTCGCCGTCCTGTGCCGCTGCCAGACACCTTCAACGCCGCCACCTACTTCGTCGATCGCCATCTCGCCGAGGGGCGAGGCGCCAAGGTCGCGATCGAATGTGGTGACGAGCGCGTCACATACGCGCACCTCGCCGAGGGGGTCAACCGGTTCGCCAACGCCTTACGGAGTCTCGGGGTGCAACCCGAGCAGCGCTGCGCGTTGATGCTGCTGGACTCTCCGGCCTTCGCCTACAGCTTTTTCGGCGCCCTCAAGGCCGGCGTGGTGCCGGTGCCGCTCAACACCATGTGGCGCGCCCGCGACTATCAATTCGCGCTCGGCGACAGTGGGGCGCGGGTGCTGGTGATCAGCCGCGCGCTGCTTGGCGAATTCGAGGCGATCGATCGCGCGCGGCTGCCCCGCCTCGCGCACGTGATTGTGGTCGGCGAGCGCCGCGACGGCGGTCTCGACTTCGAGGCGGTCCTGGCCGAGTCTTCGAGTACCTGCGACGCCGAGCCGACGCACAAGGACGGCATGGCATTCTGGCTCTATTCGTCCGGGAGCACCGGGTCGCCCAAGGGCTGCGTCCACCTGCAACACGACATGGTCGTGTGCGCCGAGTTGTACGCCCAGGCGGTGCTCGGCATGCGCGAAACCGATCGCTGCTTCAGCGCGGCGAAACTGTTCTTTGCCTACGGACTCGGCAACGCGCTCTACATGCCGTTCTCGGTGGGCGCCACCGCGATCCTGCTGCCAGAGCCGCCGGTGGCGTCGCGCGTCTACGAGGTCATCGAGCGCTACCAGCCGACGTTGTTCTTCAGCGTGCCGACCAATTTCGCCATGCTGCTCGCGCATCAGCCGGGATCGCGCGAATTCGACCTGTCGAGCGTGCGGCACGCGGTCTCGGCGGGCGAGGCGCTCCCTGAACCGCTGTTCCGCCGTTTCAAGCAGCGCTTCGGTATCGAGATCCTCGATGCGATTGGCTCCACCGAAGTGCTGCACATGTTCATCGCCAACCGTCCGGGCGAGGTCCGGCCCGGATCGAGCGGGCAGATCGTGCCGGGCTACGAGGCGCGCATCGTTGATGACGAAGACCGCCCCGTGCCGGTGGGCGAGATGGGCAACCTCCTGATCCGCGGCGACTCGACCTGCGCGTTCTACTGGAACCAGCACGACAAGACCAAGCGCACCATCCAGGGCGACTGGATCCGCACCGGCGACAAGTACACGCAGGACGCGGACGGCTACTACTGGTACGCCGGCCGCGTCGACGACATGCTCAAGCCCGGCGGCATCTTCGTCAGCCCGGTCGAGATCGAGAGTGCATTGATCGATCACGACGCGGTGCTCGAATGCGCCGTGGTCGGCCGCGACGACGTGGACGGTCTGACCAAGCCGTTCGCGTTCGTGGTGTTGCAGCCGGGCGTGGTCGGTTCGCCAGAGCTCGCCGCCACGCTGCAGCAGTTCGTCCGCGCCAAGCTGCCGGATTACAAGCGCCCGCGCGGGATTGAGTTCGTCGCGGAGTTGCCGAAGACGGCGACCGGGAAACTGCAGCGTTACAAGTTACGCGGATGAAGCGACCTTGGCGACCCTAATCGCGCCGCTGCGCGTAAACGATCGTCTTGAGGTGCGTTGATTGGTGATGCGAAAGACGCCATCCGGTTGCGCATTGAGCTTGAGCCAATGCCAGGTGCTGTCGTCTAGATCGATACCGATCAACGCGTCCAGACGGCTCCGCGCGCCGGCGCAGGTATGCTACGCGCATGGTTGCGCGCGTCTGGCACGGATACATCACGACACGGAGTAATAAGATATGACCGAACGCGTCACTGCGTTTGTCGAGTACTGGAATCGGGTTCGCGCGCGCACGATACGCGTCGCTGCCCTGGTTCCGGACGATCGGATCGAATGGTCACCCGGTGGCGACGCCATGACCTTCGGCGATCTCATCCGCCACCTCGCCGTGGCCGAACGCTGGATGTTTGTCGAGAATGCCATGGGCCGGCCGAGTCGATACGCCAGCCACGGCCGCGAGCTGGCTGATGGACGGGCCCAGGTGCTGGCCTTCGCCCAATCGTTGCATGCCGACGCCGTGACACAGCTGCAACAGCTCACCGACGTTCAGCTCGATCACGCGATCGCCACGCCCGCAGGCGCGTCGATGGCGGCATGGAAATGGCTGCGCGCGATGGTCGAACATGAGTCGCACCATCGCGGGCAGATTTACCTGATGCTGAGGCTGGCGGGTGTGTCAACGCCGCCGCTGTTTGGTCTCACGTCGGAGCAAGTGCGCGCGGCGGCCGCGCCACCCGCATGACACAGGTGGATGTTGCCGCGCTCGTCGACGAGAGCCGGTTCAGCGCGTATCAACAGCTGCTCGTCGCGGGCGCGGCGCTGCTGATCGTCCTCGACGGCGCCGACAACCAGCTCCTCTCCAACGCCGTGCCGTCGATGATGCGCGAATGGGAGCTGCCGCGCGCGGCGTTTGCCAACGCGTCGGCCGCCGCGCCGTTCGGCATGATCATCGGCGGCCTGCTCGGCGGCATCCTGGGCGATCGCATCGGCCGAGCCGCCGCGCTGCTCCTCAGCGTCGCCTGCTTCTCCGTGCTGACCGGGGTGGTGGCGATCGTTGACGGCGTGACCACGCTGACCGCGGCGCGCTTTCTCGCCGGCCTCGGCCTCGGCGGCGCCATGCCCAATGCCGCCGCGCTCACCGCCGAATTCGTGCCGCGCCGGCAGCGGCCGATCGCCATCACGCTGACCATCGTCTGCATTCCGCTCGGCGGCGTGCTCGCCGGCCTGGCCGCCGGACAGATCATTCCGGCCTACGGATGGCGCGTGTTGTTCGTGGCCGGCGGCGTGGTGCCGTTCGTGCTGGCGCTCGTCCTGTTCAACACCCTGCCGGAATCACCGGGCTTCCTCGCGCGCGTGCCCGCCCGATGGCCGGAGCTGAGAATCGCGTTGCGGCGCATGGGCCATCGCCTCGATGACGATGCGATCTTCGTTGACGCGGCCGGCAACCGGGATGCGCCCCGGGGATCGATCGCTCAGCTGTTCGCCCCGGCGCTTCGCCGCGACACGATCGCGCTGGTCGGCGCATTCGGCAGTTGCCTGCTCGCGATCTGGATGGGCTTTCTCTGGATTCCCGCGATGCTCACCGACCCCGCGATCGGCTTCGCGCCACCCGACGCGAGTGTCGCGCTCAGCCTGTTCAACTTCGGGGGCGTGGCCGGCGCCATTGCGGGCGCGCTGATCATTCAGCGTGTGGGCTCGCGGCCGGCACTGCTGACGATCGCGGCGCTGGCGGTCGGGTGCGCCCTGTTGATGTCCGCGATGCCGCTGACACCACGCGCCTGGCTCACGGTGATGGTCATGTTCGCGGTGTCGGGCGCGCTGCTCAATGCGGTACAGGCCACCATGTATGCCCTGGCCGCCCACGTGTTTCCCACCGCGATTCGCGGCACCGGCGTCGGCGTGACCGTGGCCGTGGGCCGTCTTGGCAATGTGGCCGCATCCTACGCCGGCACGTGGGCGCTCTCCACTGGCGGTCCGCCGCTGTATTTCCAGATGTGGGCGGCGGCGATGGCGCTGGTGTTTGTGTTTCTCGCGATGATCCGGAGGCATATACCGGGACGCAGAATCTCGTGATCTGTTGATCTGTTGATCTGTTGATCTGTTGATCTGTTGATCTGTTGATCTGTTGATCTGTTGATCTGTTGATCTGTTGATCTGTTGATCTGTTGATCTGTTGATCTGTTGATCTGGTGAACTGGT
>CAZEMI010000232.1:0-13648 GCA_964513235.1 uncultured Acidobacterium sp. | reverse complement strand
GATTCGTTGGCATCGTTCTTGATGTAGAGAGCCGTATGAAGACCTCGGCTTTGAAGAACAAGACGCGCGACATGATTCGGTGGCAGTTCCGGTTCCGCGATCGATTGCTCACATGCGGCGTGAGCCGGACCGGCGCCGCGGGATTCAGCGTTATCACCGTCCCCCATCACAACGTGAGCCGCGGCACCGTCGAGATCTACCGGGATCTCGCGTCGGCGTTGCAGCGTCATGCGGCGCTCGCGCTGCAGCTGCGCGCGAGCGGCTGGTCGATCGCGTCGTACACGAACTGAGTCGTGCCGCGATCCGGGACCCGGCTCCCGTTTTGCATTGGTGATCGGCAGGATATGAAGAGTCGCTTGATTCTCGCCGCTTTCACGACGATCGGCCTGCTCGTGGCCCACCGTGAGACGGTTGCGACGGAAAAATTGTCACTGCGAGTGACGCCAAATGTCAGCAACGCGCCGAGCACGGTCATCGTCCAGGCGACCGTCGCGCGGCATCCGGACAATCGCTGGCTCCAGATCGAAGCGGATTCGGGCAGGTTCCTCCGCAGCAGCGCGATTCAGCTGGATGGCGACAAGGCGCCCGTGGTAACCGAGATTCGTCTCAACAATCTTCCGGGCGGCAACTACGCGGTCGTCGCGGTATTGCGCAACCATCTCGGGGAAGAGACAATAGTCCGTCGAACGGTGATTGTGCTCTCACCTTTCGGGGAACCCTAATCTGCGGCAAACCGCTGCATAGTTTAGGCAAGTTCCGAGGCTACGGACCCGCTGGATCGTCGGTTTCTGGCCGTTCCTGCTGGCACCGATCTTGGATTGTAGAGTTACCTGTTTCTTCACACCTGGTCGTCTGACCATCGGGCCGGCAATAAGCCGTTTCGCGAAGAACCGCTTAGCTCAGAGCGGCTCGAAGAGCGCGGGCTCGCCCTGGCGGCCAGCTTCACGATCGATCCGCGCCGTCGCGGCGCGCGGAGCATCTACCCGCGCCTGCGCGACAACGAGCGGGTGCTCCAACACGCCTATCGCCTGCTCGCCGAAGACGTGCGGCATGGCGCGTTCGTCACGCCGGCCACCGAGTGGTTCCTCGACAACTTCCACCTGATCGCATCGGAGATCGTCGAGATCCGGGAGCACCTGCCGCGGCGCTACTACCGTCAGCTGCCGGCGCTGGTCACCCGCGATCACACCGGCGAGGCGCGCATCTACGCCGTGGCCGTGGAACTGCTGCGCTACAGCGACAGCCGGCTCGACCTGCCGCAGCTCACGCATTTCCTCAACAGCTATCAGCGCGTGGCGCCGCTGACCATCGGCGAGCTGTGGGCGTGGCCGAGCATGCTCAAGCTCGCGCTGATCGAAAACCTGCGCCGGCTGACCGACGAGATCCTGATCAGCCGCACCGCGCGCCGCGCCGCCGACGCGCACGTGCTGCGTCTTGACGCCGCGCCGCCCGACGCGCCGGTCGCGATTCCGGAAGGCGCGCACGACGCCTACGTCGTGCAGATGCTCCATCGCGCCCGCGAGTACGACGTGCGCCGATCGCCGCTGCGCGCCGCGCTCGAGGCGCACCTGGTCGAGCGCCACGCCGTGGCCGAGGACGTGGTGCGTTCCGAGCACCAGCGGCAGGCGGCGAGCCAGGCCTCGGTGGCCAACGCGATCACCAGCTTGCGGCTGTGCACGACGATCGACTGGCGTCAGTACGTCGAGGCGGTCAGCCTGGTGGACAACGTGCTGCGCCGCGATCCGGCCGGCGTCTACGCGCAAATGGACTTCCTCAGCCGCGATCGCCAGCGCCAGGCCGTTGAGGAGCTCGCCGAACCGGAAGGCGAAGCGCAGATCCGCGTGGCGCTCAAGGCCGTGGAATGCGCGCGGCAAGGCTCGACCGCGCAGTCGCGAACGCGCGCCGCCGCCCATGTCGGCTATCACCTCGTCGGCAAGGGCCGCACCGCCCTCGAGATCGATCTGGCCTACCGGCCCAAGCCCGCGCAGCGCATCCGCCGCTGGGTGCGCCGGCACGCCACTTTCAGCTACCTCGGATCGATCGCGGTCGCGACCGTCCTGCTGATCGCGCTGGTGTTGCTCGCCATCCCGGTGGTCTCCGCGCTCTTCGGGATCGCCCCCACGATGCCGGCGCGGCTGCAGCTGCTGGTCGCGGCGGCGTTGCTGGTGATCCCGACGAGCGAGTTCGCGATCGCGCTGGTCCAGCGCGCGGTCAACCTGTTCGTGGGACCGGAGCGATTGCCGCGGCTGGAATTGCTGGGCGGCGTGCCCGACGATGCCCGGACGATGGTGGTGATTCCAACCTTGATCACCACCGTGGAAGGCGTCGCGCACCTGATCGAACACCTCGAGGTGGTGGCGATCGCCAACCGCGATCCGCACATTCACTTCGCCATCCTGAGCGATTTTGCCGACGCCGAGTCGCCGGACCTGCCCGGCGATCGTGAGCTGCTCGACGCCGCCCGCGACGGCATCACGCGGCTGAATGCACAGATGAGCGGCAAGCCGGGGCCGCGTTTTCTGTTCCTGCACCGCAAGCGCCTCTGGAACGAGCGCGAGCAAGTGTGGATGGGATGGGAGCGCAAGCGCGGCAAGCTGGAAGAATTCAATCGCCTGCTGCGCGGCGCCACCGATACGAGCTTCACGGCGCCAGTCGGCCCCACCGAAGCCCTGGCCGGGATTCGCTACGTCATCACGCTCGATTCGGACACGCAGCTGCCGCGCGACACCGCCCGCGAGCTGATCGGCATCACGCATCATCCGCTCAACCGGCCGGTGGTGCATCCGCAGCTGCGGCGCGTCACCGAAGGCTACGGCATCCTCCAGCCGCGCGTCAGCGTGACCATGGCCAGCGCCGCCGGGTCGCTCTTCTCGCGCACCTACGCGGGACACACCGGCGTCGATCCGTACACCACCGCCGTCTCCGACGTCTACCAGGATCTGTTCGGCGAAGGCACCTTCACCGGCAAGGGCCTCTACGACGTCGACGCGTTCATGGCGTCGCTCGAGGGACGCGTCCCGGAGAACGCGCTGCTGTCGCACGACCTGTTCGAAGGCCTGCACGCGCGCGCGGCGCTGGTCACCGACACGGAAGTCGTCGACGACTACCCGTCAAACGTGCTGACGCACGCCAGGCGGCAGCACCGCTGGGTCCGCGGCGACTGGCAAATCCTCTTGTGGTTGTTCCCGTGGGTGCCGACCCGATCGGGCCTCGAGCGCAACCGCCTGCCGATCATTTCGCGCTGGAAGATTCTCGATAACCTGCGTCGCAGCCTGGTGCCGCCGTCGCTGGTGGCGCTGTTGATCGCCGGCTGGGCGTTCCTTCCCGGCCGCCCGCTGTTCTGGACGCTGGTCGCGGCGGCGACGATGTCGTTTGCGGTGCTGTCGCGCGTGCTCGAACTGATCGGCGGGCCTCGCAAAGGTCAAGGCCTCCGCGTGTTCGTGCGATCGCTCGCGGAGGATCTCGCCACCGATCTCGCGCGCGTCAGCATCCAGCTGACCTTCGCCGCCTATCAGGCCTGGGACATGCTCGATGCGGCCGGTGTCACGGTGGCCCGGCTGGTCTCGCGCCGCGGCCGCTTCCTGCAGTGGGAAACCGCCGCCGCCGTCGCCCAGCGCACGAAACGGCTGGATGTCCGCGGCTACTACGAGGCCATGCGATCGAGCCCGGCCATCGCGGGCCTCGGCCTGCTGGCCGTGATGGTGTCGCGTCCCAACGCGCTGGCCGCGGCCCTGCCGATCCTGGGTTTATGGTTTGCCGCGCCCTACTTCGCCTTCATCCTCAGCAGGCCCGTGCCATCGTCACGGCCCGAGCTGAGCGAGACCGACCGCCAGTACTTGCGGCAGCTCGCGGCGCGCACCTGGCGCTACTTCGACACCTACGTGACGGAAGAGGACCGCTGGCTGCCGCCCGACAACGTCCAGTTCGATCCCGAGCCGCGCATCGCGCATCGCACGTCGCCGACCAACATCGCGATGACGTTGCTGTCGACGCTGTCGGCCTACGACCTCGATCTCCTCGACGTCACCACCCTGATCGCGCGTCTGGATGCGACGCTCACCACGGTCGATCGGATGGAACACTTCGAGGGCCACCTGCTGAATTGGTACGACACCAGGACGCTCGAACCGCTGTTGCCGAAATACGTGTCGACCGTCGACAGCGGCAACTTCGCGGCGGCGCTGCTGACGCTGGCCTCGGGCCTGCGCGAGATTGCCGAGCACCAACCGGCCGCGGCCGAGCAGCTGGAGGGGCTGGCCACCCGCGCCTGCGCCTACTTCGATGAGATGCATTTCGGGTTTCTCTACGACCGCCGGCGCCGGCTGTTCGCGATCGGCTATCGCCTCGCCGATGCGATGGGCGCGGCGCGGATGGACAACGCGTTCTACGACCTGCTCGCGTCCGAGGCGCGGCTGGCGAGCTTCGTGGCCATCGCCAAGGGCGATGTGCCCGAGATGCACTGGTTCCACCTCGGCCGGCTGATTACCGCCGTGCGCGGCTCACCGGTCCTGCTGTCGTGGAGCGCCACGATGTTCGAGTACCTGATGCCGCTGCTGGTGATGCGCAGCTTTCCGGAGACGCTGCTCGACGAGTCGTGCCGCATGGCGGTGCGCCGGCAGATCGACTATGCGGCCACGCGCGGCACGCCGTGGGGGATCTCCGAGAGCGGCTACACGGCCGTCGATCGCCTGGGCAATTACCAGTACAAGGCGTTCGGCGTGCCCGGCCTTGGCCTGAGGCGAGGGCTCGGCGACGAGCTGGTCGTGTCGCCGTATGCGACGGCGCTGGCGGTGTTGATCGATCCGGCACGCAGTGCCCGCAACCTGCGGCGCCTGGCCGACATCGGCATGCTCGGCGATCTCGGCTTCCACGAATCGATCGACTATACCGATCGCGGCGGCGGGCGGCACGCGCCCAACGACGGTGTGATCGTGCGCGCCTACTTCGCGCATCACGCCGGCATGACGCTGGTGGCGCTCGCCAACGCGGTGACCGGCGACCGCATGATCGAGCGCTTCCACGCCGATCCGCGCGTCCGCGCCACCGAGCTGCTGCTGCAGGAGCGCGTGCCGCGCCGGCAGCCGATTACCGTGCCGCGGCCGCTCGACGAAACGCTCGTCACGCCGCAGGGCCTGAGTGTGCCGTTGCGGCGCTACAAGACGCCGCACACGGTGTTTCCGCACACGCAGTTCCTGTCCAACGGCAAGTACACCGTGGGCGTGACCAATGCCGGCGGCGGCGCGAGCTTCTACGATCGACTCTGCGTGACGCGCGCGCGGCGCGATGCCACGCTCGATCCGGGCGGCCAGTACATTTACCTGCGCGACGTGCGCAGCGGCGCCGTGTGGTCGCCGATGTTCCAGCCGACCCGGCGCGAGGCCGAGCGCTATACCGCCACCTTCCTGCCGGATGTCGCCACCTTCGATTGCAAGGGCGAGGAGATCGCGACGCGGCTGGAGATCGCCGTGTCGCCGGAGCACGACGTCGAAGTGCGCGTCCTGCAGCTGGTCAACCACAGCGATCGCGTTCGCGAGATTGACGTCACCAGCTACGTCGAGGTGGCCCTCGCCCAGGCGCGGGACGATTTCGCGCATCCCGCATTCGGCAAGTTGTTCATCGAAACCGAGTTCCTGGCCGAACGCGGCGCGCTGATCTGCCATCGCCGCCCGCGCGACTCGAGCGATCCGGGCACCTGGGTGGTGCACGTCCTCAGCCTCGAAGGACGGCCGCATGGTCCGCTGGAATGGGAGACCGACCGGTCGCGCTTCATCGGCCGCGGCCGCACGATCGAGCACCCGATCGCGCTCGACGGCCGGCCGCTCTCGGGTGCCACCGGCTTCGTGCTCGACCCGATTCTCAGCCTGCGCCAGCGCGTGCGCGTGCCGGCCGGCGAGTCGGTGCGGCTCTGCTTCGCGACCGGCATGGCGAGGGATGCCGACACCGCGAAGGCCCTGGCACAGACCTATCGCGATGCCAGCACGGCGTCGCGCACGCTCGCGCTCGCCTCCGCGCATACGCTCAGCCTGCGCCGGCACATGGATATCTCGAGCGACGAGGCGGTGATGTTCGAGCGGCTGGCGTCGCGCATTCTTGGCGCCGACGGATCGCTGCGCGCGCCCGCGGAGGTCATCGCCGCGAACGAGCTCGGTCAAAACAGCTTGTGGCCGCACGGCGTGTCGGGCGACCTGCCCATCCTGCTCGTGCGCGTCGTCGACGACGAGCTCGGTGTCGTGCGCCAGGCGCTCGAGGCGCAGGAGTACTGGCGGATGAAGGGCCTGAAGGCGGACCTGGTCATCCTCAACGAGCACCCGGTCAGTTACCTGGATGAAGCGCAGTCGCGGCTGGCCTCGATGCTGGACGATGGGCCGTGGCGCATGTGGAAACATCAGCACGGCGGCGCGTTCCTGCTGCGCGGCGACATGATGGGCCAGGCCGAGCGCACGCTGTTGTACGCCGTGGCCGCTGGCGTGATCGAAACCAGTCGCGGCGATCTCCGCGCGCACCTGGCGCGGCCGCCGCTCGCGCCGTTGGCGTCGACGGCACTGCCGGTCTTGAGCGGCAGCACGCCGGATCACGAGCAACCCCCGCCCTGGCCGAGCCTGCCGGTCGGCGTGCCGGCCCTCACCCTGGCCAATGGCATCGGCGGCTTCGCCGATGACGGGCGGACCTATGCCGTGGTGCTCGACGGCGATCAGGAAACGCCGGCGCCGTGGGTCAACGTGCTGAGCAACCGGCGCTTCGGCACCATCCTCAGCGCGAGCGGATCGGCGACGACGTGGTCGGAGAACAGCCGCGAAAACCGCCTGACGCCGTTTGCCAACGATCCGGTCGTCGATCGCGGCGGCGAAGCGCTCTACATCCGCGACGACGATACCGGCCGTGCCTGGTCGCCGACCCCGGGACCGATGGCGCGCGACGCCGGCAGCGGCCGCTTCCTGATTCGCCATGCGGCGGGCGTCACCCGCTTCTCGCGATCGTTCGAAGGCGTCCACCACCAGCTCGACGTGTTCGTCGACGAAGCGGATCCGGTGCGGCTCGCCGTGCTCACGCTGACCAACACCGCGCCATCGCCGCGGCACTTCAGCGTGTTCAGCTACAACGATTGGGTGCTGGGGCCGCCGCGTGAAGGTGATTCGCGCCACGTCATCACCGAATACGACGCGGGCGGCCACGCGGTGCTGGCGCGCAATCCCTACAACACCGATTTCAAGGGGCGCGTCGCGTTCGCCTGCACCAGCGAGCGTCCGGTCTCGGCCACCGGGAACCGCCGATCGTTCCTCGGCCGCAACGGATCGCTGGCGCGGCCGTCCGCGCTCGCCGACGAGAGCCTGACCGGCGAATTCGGCGCCGGCCTGGATCCGTGCGCGGCGCTGCAGGTCCGCCTCGCGCTCGGCGGCGGTGAGGCGCGCCGCATCGTGTTCGTGCTCGGCGAAGGACTGTCGCGCGAGCATGCGATGGCGTTGATTCGCCGCTACGCCGTGCCGGCGGCCGCCACCGAAGCCCTCGATCGCGTCCGGGCGCACTGGGATCGCCTGCTCGGCGCCATCCAGGTGCGGACCCCGGATGATTCGTTCGACATCCTGATGAACCGATGGCTGATCTACCAGTCCCTGTCGTGCCGCATCTGGACGCGGGCCGGCTATTACCAGCCCGGGGGCGCGTACGGATTCCGCGATCAGCTGCAGGATGTGTTGTCGATGATGTACTGCGCGCCGCACCTGACGCGCGAGCACATCCTGCGCGCCGCCGGCCGGCAATTCGTGGAAGGCGACGTGCAGCACTGGTGGCACGAGCCCGCCGGCCGCGGCTTGCGCAGCCGGTGCTCGGACGACCTGCTGTGGTTGCCCTTCGTGGTGGGTGAGTACGTCCGCGTCACCGGCGACGCAAGCGTGCTCGATGCACAGGCGCCGTTTCTCATCGCCCAGCCCCTGGCCGCCGACGAGGTCGAGTCGTACCAGGAACCACAGGTCGCGGTCGAGCTGGGCGCGATCTTCGAGCACTGCCGCCGCGCCATCGAGAAAGGCGTCACCAGCGGGCCGCACGGCCTGCCGCTGATCGGCGCCGGCGACTGGAACGACGGCATGAACCGCGTCGGCCACGACGGCCGCGGCGAAAGCGTGTGGCTCGGCTTCTTCATCTACAAGGTGCTGTCGGACTTCATTCCCCTTTGCGAAAGACGCGGCGAACGCGAGCTGGCCGCCCGGTATCGCGAGACCATTCGCCATCTCGGCTCTCGCCTCGAGGCGGCGTGGGACGGCGAATGGTACCGGCGTGGCTACTACGATGACGGCACGCCGCTGGGGTCGGCGCAGAACGACGAGTGCCAGATCGATTCGATCTCGCAGTCGTGGGCGATGTTGTCGGGCGCGGTGCCGCGGCGGTTCGCCGAGCGGGCGCTCGATGCGGTGCGGGCAGCGCTGGTCGTCAGGCCGTCACGCATTCTGCTGCTGCTCGCGCCGCCGTTCGACAAGTCGGATCGGGATCCCGGCTACATCAAGGGATATCCGCCCGGCATCCGCGAGAACGGCGGCCAGTACACGCACGCGGCCGTGTGGGCGTTGATGGCCATTGCCAAGCAGGGCAACGGCGACGAGGCCGCCGAGCTGTTCCACATGCTCAACCCGATCAATCACACGCGCACGCCGTCGGACGTGATGCGCTACCGCACCGAGCCGTACGTGCTCGATGGCGACGTCTACGCGCGGCCGCCGCACGCGGGGCGCGGCGGGTGGAGCTGGTATACCGGCTCGGCGGGCTGGCTCTATCGGGCCGGGCTGGAGAGCATTCTCGGCCTGCAATGCCACGGCGACACGTTCACCATGAACCCGTGCGTGCCGACGTCATGGAATCACTTCGAGATCGACTGGACGCTCGACGACACCACCTATGAGATCCGCGTCGAGAATTACGACCGGCTCTGGACCGGCGTGCTCCGCGCCGAGCTCGATGGCACCAAGGTCGATCACCGCGCGATTCCGCTGGTGAAAGACGGCAAGACCCACACGGTTAAAATCGCGATGGGGAGACAGTGGTAGGCGAAGGTTCCAAAAGTTCCAAAGGTTCCAGGAGTTCCAAGGGCGGGGTTCGGTTGGGTTCGAACCCAACAGAACCTGACCCTTGGAACATTTGGAACCCTTGGAACCTTTATCTGTAGTCCTCCCTGACAGGCGCAAAAGCATCTAAGACTTTGCATGCGGTGATGCCACGTCCCGAATGCTTCGCATTCGGCGGGATCACGAATACCATGCCGGGCTTCAACCGGTGCGTCTCCCCTTCGACGACCAGTTCGAGCTCGCCGGCCAGGACGTTCACGATCTGCTCGTGAGGATGCTGATGCTCCGGGAACGTCGCGCCCGCGTCGACGTCGACCCACGAGTGCGACACGCGATCCGAGTGCACCAGCCGGGCGCGCAGGCCCGGAAAGATCTCGCGAACGGGAATGCGTTCAAGCTGAATGAGCGGCACTGGTCAACTCCTCGTCGGCGGACGGCTGCGGCACGCCATCCCTGAACGTAATCACCGTGGATGCCACGGCCGGCACGCGGTCGCCGGCCGTGATGATGCCGCACAGGTTGAGCGGATCGGCGGCGCTGATGGTCACCGTGTCGCCGGAGGTTTTCGTCCGGCGCACCTGTCGAGCCACCGCCACGGCCTCGGGCAACGCGAACTGCTCGCCCGCCAATCCTGAAACGAAGCGCCCGCCGCGAATGTCCCCGCGCGCTTCGAAGCGGCGATACACCCGCAGCAGCTCGCGCCACGGCACCGCGTACGGTTCACGCGCCAACAACCGGCGGCACATGATGCCGTAGCGCTGCAGCAACGCCTGCGCGTAAAGCTCGATCGCGCCTTCGCGATCGTCCGCGCTCGTGTCCTCTTCAACGCGTGACCATCTGCCCCCGGCCGAAGGCCGGGTCACGCCGGAGCCCGTGAGTCTTCGACCGGGCGTAGGCGGAGGACCACTCCACATTGCGCGCAAACCTGCGAAGCCATCCGAAGCAACAAGACCGGCCCACACCAATTCGGATAAGGCCTCGCGCACGTCGTGGACCGTGATCGCGGCGGCATCAGCAATCCCCTGCACGAACTGGGCGCCGCGGTCGAGCACGCGCAGCACCGCGGCACCGAGATCGGAGACCGCGACCGCAGATCGATCGACGTTGGCCCTTCGACGCTGCGCCAGCCGCTCAGGGCAAGCCAGCACGCGCCACTGACGTGCGTGATCGCGCAGGAACAACGCCACGGGAGTGGCACGCACCGGGCGCGGCGGCAACAACGCCGGCGGTGACGGCGCCGGCGGCTGCGTGAGCCTCGCCCACGCGGCGTCGCCGCTGTAGCACAGCAAGTCGAGCGTCGAGGTGTCGTAGCCGCTGACGCGTGCGGGCAACACGTGCTTGTCCCACGCGTCGGCGGCGAGCTCGAAGCCATCGAGTTGAGCCACAACGGCACGCAGGCCCTCGACGCCGCTGACGCGGCTGGACGGGGTCAGATGCTGCCATTCGAAGAGGAAGCGCATGAAGTCGGCCGGCGAGATCGGCTGGATCTCCGCGCGTAATCGCTGGAGGGTGGCGCGATGGAGGCGCGCCAGCAGGCGGCGGTCGCACCACTCTTCCGTGGTCCCGCCAGGTGAGAACCAGCCGCGCAGCACCACACCCTCGGATTCGAGAGCGAGGAGCACGGTCTCCGCTTCTGGGGCGTCGAACCCGAGCGGTTCCCCAAGCTGCCGCGGCGTGACCGGCCCGAGCAGCGCCAGCCGGCCGCGAAACAGTTCGACGGCGGAGGTCGCGCACGTCCACGCCACCGCCGCGCGACCGGCAGGCGCGGCAATCGTTGGCTCGAACGTGATGTCGGCGTGAACCGCTTGCATCTCCGGCAGCCGTTCGGCGGCGACCCACAACCCTCCGGGCCACGAGGCGTGCGCTGCGGCCGTCACCCTGCCGGCGGCGATCAAGTCGTCGAGCCACGGACGCCACTCGCCATCCCGGTTCACTTCGGCCGCGGTCAGGAATCCCGCGGTGACCAGCGTGTCGTGCAATTCGTCGGCGTCGCGCGGATCGGGCCTCGCCTCTTCGCGGACCGTGGCAATCGCCGAGGCATCGAGCACTCCCAGCGCGATGGTGTCTTTGTCGTCGCTCGATCGGCGGGTCTGCACGGCGTGCGCCCTCCGCTCTTCAAGCGGCGCATCGTCGAGGAACGCGTACGGCCGTGCATTCAGGATCTCGTGCGACAGCGGCGACGGCTCGGTGGTGTCGCGCGCCAGGCAGTGAATCTCGCCGGCGTGCACGCGCGACAGGATGTCGAGCAGGCGCGGCAAATCCATGGCCTCTTCGAGGCAATCCCGCACGGTCTGGCTGACGAGCGGGTGATCGGGGATCTGCCGGTCACCGGGAATGTTCTCGATGCAGGCGGCCGCGTCAGGAAATGCAGCGGCGAGGAGATCATCGGCGCGCATCCGCTGCAACGGTGCGGGCACGCGTGTGCCGCCAGTCATGCGCGGGACCGCCAGCGAGATGGTGGTATTCCATCGCCACCGCGTCTGGAACACCGGCGCGTCGAGGAACGCCTGCACGAGGATGTCGCGCACCGTCGACGGATGCAGATAGCGGAAGACGTCGGCGAGCGGAAACGCGTGCTGATCGCTCAGCGAGAGCAGCAGCCCTTCCTCGGTCGCCGCGGCCTGCAGCTCGAAGTTGAATTGGCGGCAGAACCGTTTGCGCAACGCGAGCGCCCAGGCACGGTTCACGCGGCTGCCGAAGGGCGCGTGCAGCACCAGCTGCATCCCGCCCGAGTCGTCGAAGAACCGCTCGAGGATGATCGTGTCGTGGGTCGGCAGCGCGCCGAGGATCCGCGCCGACGCCGCGAGGTACTCGACGATCTGCACCGCCGCGTCAGGCGAGACGCCGGACTCGGCGATGAGCCATGCGATGGCCGCCTCGATCTCGCGCGACAGGAGGTGCGGCTCGAGACCGCGCCGAAGATCGCTGACGATCGTGGACAACTCCGCGGATCGGCTGGGCGCTTCACCGAGCCAGAACGGAATGGTTGGCGGCGCGCCATGGGCATCCGCCACGCGGACCACGCCGCCGCCCACCTGCAGGATCCGCCACGAGCTGTTGCCGAGTTGAAAGATGTCACCGGCGTTGCTTTCGATGGCGAAGTCTTCGTTCAGCGTGCCGAGAAATGTTTCCTCGGGGTCGAGCACGACCCGGTAATCCGCGACGTCCGGAATCGCGCCGCCCGACGTGAGAGCGGTCATGCGCGCTGAGCGCTTGGCCACGACTCGGCGGTGCACCTCATCGCGATGGATCAGGCCGCCGCGGCGCCCGCGGCGGGTCGTGAAGCCGTCCGCAAGCATCTTCAGGACCGCGTCGAAATCCTGGCGCGCGAGGTTGCGGTACGGCCACGCGCGCCGGACCATCGCATACAGGTCGTCCTCGCGCCAGTCGTGACATGCCGACTCGGCCACGATCTGTTGCGCGAGCACGTCGAGGGGCGCGTCGAACGCGATCAGGCGATCGAGCTCGCCGCGCCTCACCGCGGTCATCAGCGCCGCGCATTCCACGAGGTCGTCGCGGGTTTCCGGGAACAGGCGGCCCTTCGGGGTACCATGAATGGTGTGGCCGGCGCGGCCGACGCGCTGCAGGAGCGTGCTGATCCGCCGCGGCGAGCCGACCTGGCACACCAGGTCGACGTGGCCGATGTCGATGCCCAGCTCGAGGGACGAGGTGGCCACCACCGCGCGGACGCGGCCATCCTTCAAGCGCTGCTCGGCATCGAGCCGCCGCTCCTTGGAGAGGCTGCCGTGATGCGCGGCCACCTGGTCCTCGCCGAGCCGGTCGGCCAACTGCCGCGCCAGCCGCTCGGCCATCTTGCGGGTGTTCACGAACACCAGCGTGGTGCGATGCTCGCGAACCAGCGCCGCGATGCGGTCGTAATACTCCGCCCACACTTCATGCGCCATCACCGCTTCGAGCGGCGATCCCGGCAGCTCGATGCCGAGATCGAGGTCGCGTCGATGGCCCTCGTCAATCACCGCGCAATCGGCCACGTCGTCTTGAACTGCCGAGGTACCGACCAGGAAGCGCGCCACCGCCTCGACGGGCCGCTGCGTGGCCGACAGCCCGATACGCAGCGGCGGCCGGCGGGTGATTGCGGCGAGGCGCTCGAGCGACAACGCGAGGTGGGCGCCGCGGCGCGTGCCGATCACGGCGTGGATCTCGTCGACGATCACCGTGCGAACATGCGCCAGCCGCTCGCGGCTCTGTTCCGACGTCAGCAACAGGTATAGCGACTCCGGGGTCGTCACGAGAATGTGCGGAGGCGTCCGTACCATCGACGCGCGCGCCGACGGGGTCGTGTCTCCAGTCCGCACGGCCGAGGTGATCACCGGAGCCGGGAGGCCCATTTCGGCGGCCAGCGAGCGAATGCCGGTCAGGGGCTCCGCCAAGTTTTTATGAATGTCGCTGCTCAAGGCCTTGAGCGGCGAGACGTACACCACACGCGTCTGCTCGGGCAGGCCATCCTCGATGCCTTCGCGCAGCAAATCGTCGATGGCGATCAGGAATGCCGCGAGCGTCTTACCTGATCCGGTCGGCGCCGCAATCAGGGTGTGACGACCTTCGCGGATCGCTGCCCATCCGGCCGATTGGGC
>CAZEMI010000231.1:0-42106 GCA_964513235.1 uncultured Acidobacterium sp. | reverse complement strand
AGGCCGTGCTCCTCGGGTGGGTGCACCGCGTCCGCGATCTCGGGTCGCTGTTGTTCCTGGACGTTCGCGATCGTCACGGGCTCACGCAGGTGATTGTCGAGGGCGACGAGGCGTTGCTCGAGCGCATGAAGCGCGTGCGATCGGAATTTGTTGTCGCCGTGATCGGCGAGGTCGAGCGCCGGTCGGCCGACACGGAGAACCTGTCGCTGCCGACCGGCGAGGTCGAGGTGCGCGCCAGGGAAGTGCGGGTCCTCAACGAGGCCAAGACGCCGCCGTTCTCGATTGCCGAAGATCAGAACGTTTCCGAAGAGACACGGCTGAAGTATCGCTATCTCGATCTGCGCCGGCCGCAGCTGCAGCACAACATCGGCCTGCGGCACCGGGTGACGCTGGCGCTGCGGACATACTTCGACCAGGAAGGCTTCTACGAGATCGAGACGCCGATCCTGACCAAGTCGACGCCGGAAGGCGCGCGCGATTTCCTGGTGCCGGCGCGCGTGCATCCAGGTGAGTTCTATGCCCTGCCGCAGTCGCCGCAGATCTTCAAGCAGATCCTGATGATCGCCGGCTTCGATCGCTACGTGCAGATCGCGCGCTGTTTCCGGGACGAGGCCCTGCGGGCCGATCGCCAACTCGAGTTCACGCAGGTGGACCTCGAGATGTCGTTCGCCACGCCGCCGATGGTCTACGACATTGTCGAGGGTGCGCTGGCGGTCTGCTTCCGGGAGATCGGCGTCGAGATTCCGCGGCCGTTCCGCCAGATGCCGTACCAGGACGCCATCGCGAAGTACGGCTCCGACAAGCCCGATCTGCGTTTCGGCCTCGGGATCCAGGATTTCGGCCCGCTGTTCGCGCAGTCGCCGTTTGGCATCTTCCGCGAAGCCGTCGAGCACGGCGGTACCATCCGCGGGTTCGTGATTCCCGGCGCTGCGAAGTATTCACGCCGTGAGGTCGACGAGCTGGTGGAGCAGGCGAAGCAGGCGGGCGCCGCCGGCCTGGTCTACGCGCGCTACACGGCTGAGGGTGTCCAGGTATCGGCGAAGCCGATTGGCGAAGAGGGTGCGCGCCAGGTGCTCGAGGCTTCGGGAGCGAAGAAGGAAGATCTGCTCGTGCTCGCGTCGGGTGCGCCCGATTCGGCGTCGAAGGTGCTTGGTCAACTGCGGCTGCAGGTGGCGAAGAAGGAGAACCTGGTTCCCGAAGGCAAGTGGGAGCTGACCTGGGTCACCGACTTCCCGCTGTTTGACTGGAACGCCGGCGAGAAGCGGTGGGACTCGGTGAATCACCCGTTCACCGCGCCCCGCGAGGAAGACCTGCACATGCTCGAGTCCGATCCGGGCAAGGTGCTCGCCAAGGCCTATGACGTCATCCTGAACGGCTGGGAGCTCGGCGGCGGCAGCATTCGTATCCACGACCGCGACACGCAGGCCAAGGTGTTCCGGCTGCTCGGCATGTCGGACGAGGACGCGAAGAACCGGTTTGGCTTCTTCCTCGAATCGCTCGAGTACGGCACGCCGCCGCACGGCGGCCTGGCGCTCGGCCTCGATCGGATCTGCGCGCTGTTGGCGGGGGAGACGTCGATCCGCGAAGTGATCCCGTTCCCGAAGACCACGCAGGCCGTGGACCTGATGTGCGACGCGCCGTCCACGGTCGACCCGCGGCAACTGCGCGAGCTGCACATCAAGACTTTTTGACAGAAGAAAGGAAGGTAGTAAGGGTAAGAAGGTATATTTTTGTCTTCTGATCCTTGCTACCTTCTCATCTTCGGTAGGATCTCAGCGTATGGCGCTGTTGTTTTCGTACGGCACACTCCAACAAGAAGAAGTCCAACTCAAGACCTTCGGTCGAAAGCTCGAGGGCGAGAAGGACCTGTTGATCGGCTACGAACCCGCGCTGGTGCAGATCATGGACCCGCAGGTGGCCGCGCGGCTGGGCCGGACGCACCACGACAACGTCCTGGCCACCGGCGACGACTGGAGCAGCGTGCAAGGCACCGCGTTCGAAGTCACGAATGCGGAGCTCGAGATCGCCGACACGTTCGAGGCCCCGTTCGAGTACCAGCGCGTCGCCGGCCCCCTGGCGTCGGGTAAGGAGGCGTGGTTCTACGTCCACGCGCCCGGACGCCAAGGTGCCTAAGGGTGCGTACGGTGCGTAAGGTGCCTATGGGTGGGTGCCAGGGGTGAGCGTTACAGATCTTTTTTCGATCGAGCTCCCGATAATTCAGGCGCCGATGGCGACGTCGCAGGGCAGTGCGATGGCCATCGCCGTCAGCAATGCCGGCGGTCTCGGGTCACTGCCGTGCGCGACGCTGTCGATCGAGCAGATGCGCAAGGAGCTCGCCGCGATTACCGCGGCCACTTCGAAGCCCTACAACGTCAACTTCTTCGTTCACCGGCAGCCGCAACCAGACGAGGCACGCGAAGCGGCGTGGCGGAAGGTATTGGCGCCGTATTACGCCGAGCTCGGCCTCGATCAAAGTGCGATTCAAGCCGGGCCCGGCCGGCTGCCGTTCAGCGACGAAGCGGCGGATCTCCTCGAGGAGTTCACGCCGCCGGTGGTCAGCTTTCATTTCGGCCTACCGTCCGAGGCACAACTGGCGCGCGTGAAAGGCTGGGGAGCGAAGATCCTCTCGTCCGCGACCACCGTCGAGGAAGCGCGCTGGCTCGAGGCGCGCGGTGTGGATGCGGTGATCGCCCAGGGGCTGGAAGCTGGCGGGCACCGCGGCATCTTTCTCTCGGAGGATCTCGGCACGCAAGTTGGCACGTTTGCCCTGGTGCAACAAATTGCCAAGGCCGTCCGTGTGCCGGTGATTGCGGCCGGCGGCATTGCCGATGCGGGCGGCGTGAAGGCGGCGCTCCAGCTCGGCGCGGCCGGCGTCCAAGTAGGCACTGCGTATCTGTTGTGTCCCGAGGCGACGACCGGCGCGATACATCGGGTAGCGCTGAAGAGCGATGCCGCGGCGGTTACCGCACTAACAAACGTGTTTACGGGGCGTCCGGCACGCGGCATCGTCAATCGCCTCATGCGCGAAGCCGGGCCGATCAGCAAGGTCGTCCCGGCGTTTCCGTTGGCGGCGGCGGCTGTGATGCCGTTGCGGATGACCGCCGAAGCCCGAGGCAACAGCGATTTCTCATCGCTGTGGGCCGGTCAAAACGTTTCTGGGTGTCGTGAGATGCCGGCCGCGGAATTGACGCGGCTCCTGGCGAGCGGGCTGAGGTGATCTCCCAGAAGATCAGAGCAAGCAAGGATCAGAAGTTGGGTAAAACTCGTCTTCCGCAACGTAGCAGCCCGACATTTATCGCGGTCGATGTGGACATCAAGTCATTGACCGATCTCGCTCCGCTCGTGTCCGCCCTCGAGCCTGTTTTGATGGTGACTCACATCGATAAGTTAGGACGCCGGCATTGGATTCACCTCATGCTTTATGGCTCACCGCGCACGCCTTCGGCTGCAATTCGCCAATACGCGAACATATTCGATCGCCTGTCGTTGCGCGCGAAGCGACTGTTCACGCGCGCGGCAAAGGAATTCGACATCGGTTTCGATGGCCGTCTGGATACGCGGGCAGGTGGCTCAGTGCTTTCCACAGAGTGGATCCTCACGCAAACAGACATCTCAATTCTGGAGCGTCTCGGGGCCAGCGTTCGGGTCACAATTTATGCAGGCACCAGTGCGCCGGACTAACGATGGAAGAACTTACAGGCGGCTCAACATTCTTCAGTAAGCGCGTATTTCCTGCGTTGTGGTTCGGATTTCTGGGCTTCATTGCCGTTGAGCACGTCGTGCAGGTAGCGAAGGGCGTCGGTCAATGGTCATGGAGTGGCTTCGCCGGGACTGCGGCATTGAGTCGGGGAGGCCTCGGCGTGATGAGCGCCTGGGTCTTCGATCTGGCCGATCACGTCTACGATGCCGGCGACCATTTGATCGTCCAGAGGGGCAAACGCGAGGTGCGGATCTCCTTCGCCGAAATCGTCAGCGTTAGCGAAACCTATTTGATGAATCCGCCCCGAATCACGCTGCGCCTTCGTGACTCCGGCGTCTTCGGTAGAGAAGTGGTGTTTTCGCCCAGGTTTCCTATGCCGTGGAGCCCCTTCAGAAATGGCCCAATCGCCAAGGATCTGATTGAAAGAGTTAAGGCCGCGCAGCGATCGTGATTTTCAATGAATCGACCTCCCGCGACGCGCCAGCTGTCCTCTCCATTGAGCTCACTCTACAAGAAGCTATTTCCGCGGCTGCTGCTGGTGGCAGGCTCCGGTGCCGTAGTTATAAGGCTCTGGAACACCGTTACGGGCGACGACGGCGAAAGGCCGTTCGGGTTTCTAGTGTTCTTGGTCGCCGTGACAGGCATTGTCTACGCGCTCAGTAACACCATTGCCTCCGGCCTCGCGGATGCCGTGTTCGACGGCGGCGACCATCTGCGCGTGCGCATCGGCGATCTTGAGGAAGAGATTCTCATTCACGAGATTGAGTCGGTGAAGGAATCGCTGTTTTCGCGGCAGCCGCCGCGGATCGAGCTCGTCCTGAGGTACCCGGGCAAGTTCGGGCGGGTAATAGCCTTTGTTCCCGCGCGATACTCGCTGATTCCCTTGAGTAGGAGTGCACTGTTCTACGAACTCCAGCAGCGCATTCGTAGTGCGTCCGCGAAAGCGCCGCCTCGTGTGCAATGACTCTGTTCCTGCGCGGAGCGTCGCGCGACCAGGCGCCTCGTGGAGCGAGCTTTCGAACGAGCCGATTCAGGTCTTTAGACCGACAAACGGAGCGTAGGCCAAGACTGGCGTTGTTTGAGCGAGGATGTGCGCGAGTTCGCAGAGTGCTTGGTGCGCCGAGCGACGTTTGACCGGCGAGCTGAGACGCTCGCGGAACGAGGCGCCTGGTCGCGCGTAAGCGAAGCGCGGCCGCTTGATCTGAAGTGCGGCGAGGTGCTAATGTTGCTGTTAGTCGTTAACTATTTGTAACGTAAGGAGATACGAGAATAAGCACCGCGTCGATGCGCAAGGTGACGGTACCGGAAGCAGGCATGACCACGCTGTTCGGGGCCTATGACGATAACCTGCGCCAACTCGAATCTCTCCTCAACGTTCGCATCCGCACCCAGGGCCATGAGCTCATGGTCGAAGGCGATGCCGGCAGCACCGCGCGCGTGGCGCGCCTCGTTGAACAGCTCGGCGGCCTCATGCAAGAGGGCCACGCCATCTCGGACAAAGACGTGAAGACCGCCGCACAACTCATCGCCGAAGACGCCGACGTCGACCTGCGCGATCACTTCCTCAAAGACGGGCAAATCCGCACCGCGGGCAAGCGCCGCATCGCGGCCAAGTCCGCGAACCAGCGCCGCTATCTCGACGCCATCGACCAGTACGACATCGTGTTTGGCATCGGGCCGGCCGGCACGGGCAAGACCTATCTCGCGATGGCGCAGGGCGTGAGCTGCCTGCTCGCCAAGAAAGTCAGCCGCATCATCCTGGTGCGGCCGGCGGTCGAAGCGGGCGAGAAGCTCGGGTTCCTGCCCGGCGACCTGCAGGAGAAGGTGAACCCGTACCTGCGCCCGCTCTACGACGCGCTCTACGACATGCTCGATATCGAGAAGGCCGAGAAGTATCTCGAGCGCGGCGCCATCGAAGTGGCGCCACTGGCGTTCATGCGCGGCCGCACGCTGAACGACGCGTTCGTGATTCTCGACGAAGCCCAGAACACCACCACCGAGCAGATGAAGATGTTCCTGACGCGCCTCGGGTTTGGATCGAAAGCGGTGGTGACCGGCGACGTCACGCAAATCGATCTCCCGTTGGGGCGCACCTCGGGTTTAGTGCAGGCGATGGAAGTCGTCGGCAAGATTGATGGCATTTCGTTCGTCTACTTCGACGAGCGCGACGTGGTCCGTCATAAGCTCGTCCAAGCTATCGTGAAGGCCTACGACGCTTATGGCAGCGGCCCGTCTACACGTTAACGTCGCCTGTCCCGATGCGCGGACGGCGGGGCCGGGCCTGGCCATACGGGGGCTCGGGCCGTGGCTCGTGAGAATCGCGCCGGCGTCGGCGCGGGGCGATCTGTCGGTGGCAATCGTGTCGGATCGCCGCATGCGCGCCCTCAATCGCCAGTTCCGCGGCAAGGACGCGGTCACCGACGTGTTGTCTTTCCCCGCATCGGGCAAATCTGCGTCATCGGCGCCTGCTGCGGCCGGATTTCTCGGCGACATCGTCATCGCCGACGGCGTGGCGAAACGCCAGGCGAAGGCGGCCGGCCACAAAATTCAGACCGAAATTCGCGTGCTCGCCTTGCACGGCTTGCTGCACCTGCTGGGCTACGATCACGATGCTGATGATGGCAAGATGGCGCGAGCGGAGGCCCGGCTGCGGACGAAGGCCGGACTACCCGCAGGCTTGATCGAACGTCAGGAATGACCCCGCTTCTGCTGTTCCTCCTGGGCTGTGCCGTGACCTACCTCGGCACCGTCTCAGCGGCATTCAATGCGCTGATGCGGCTGTCGCTGCGCATTCACGCCGAACGTACCGACCGCGGCGATCAGCTGGGATGGTACCTCGAAGACCCGCGGCGCTTCTTCATCCCCGCGCGCGTGCTGATCAGCATGGTGACGATGATCGCCGCGGCGCTACTGGCGCGGGTCACGGGACTGGATCGCTCCGGCTTCCCGGTGCTGGTGCTGGCGATCGTGGCGATCGTGGTGACGTGCGAGCACCTGATCCCGCTGCTCATCGTGCGCCGCGATCCCGAGCGCGTCCTCGACGTTCTCCTGCCGTCGTTCGACATTTTCGCGCGCCTGCTCAAGCCGCTCACCGCCGGCATGCTGCGGATGGGGACGAGCAGCCACCGCAAGGGGCAATCGGGCGTCAGGAGAAATCATTCCGGCGTACGCAAGGCCGCCAACGGCAAGGGCGAGCCGGCCGCCGCCGCGGTGGAAGTGGTGGCGCCGCCGCCACCGCCCGAAGTGGAAGCCGTTCAGGAGGGGCAGGCACGCGAGTTGTTGCGCAACCTCGCCGACTTCCGCGAAACCATGGTCCGCGAGGTGATGACGCCGCGGCCCGACATCATCAGCATCGACAGCAACGCCACCATCGAACAACTCTATGCCCTGTTCCGCGAGCAGCAATATTCGCGCGTGCCGGTCTTCAAGGATTCGCTGGATAACGTGCAAGGCTTCGTGTTCGTCAAGGACCTCATCCAGCGCCTGCCGACCAGCGCGATGGCCGATCCGATTACGCCATTGGTCCGTCCGGCTCACTTCGTGCCGGAGACCAAGCGCGTTCCGGATCTCCTCAAGGAGTTCCAGCGGCGCCGCGTGCAGATTGCGATCGTCGTGGACGAGTACGGCGGCACCGCCGGCCTGGTCACCGTTGAAGATCTGCTCGAGGAGATCGTCGGCGAGATCCGCGACGAATACGACGTCGAAGTCGAACGCGTCGTCGACGAAGGGAACGGGAAGTTCCAGATGAGCGGCAGCGTCCACGTCGACGAGATGGCGAAGCTGATGAAGGTCACGGTCGACGGCCATGGCTTCGAGACCGTGGGCGGATTCCTGCTGTCGCGTCTCGGCCGGATGCCCGCCGTGGGCGAGCACATGGAAGTGGATGGCTTCGACGTGGAGATCGTCGATACGCAGCGCCGGCGCATCACCCGCGTGCGGATGAGCCGCCTCGAGCCGGTCCCCGCGACGGAGGACGAAGCCACGGCATGAAGGCGGGGCTCGTCGCGCTGGTCGGCCGCCCCAACGCCGGCAAATCCACGCTCCTCAACCGCCTCGTCCAGCAGAAGCTCGCGATCGTTTCCGACAAACCCCAGACGACGCGCAATCGCATCGTCGGGGTACGCAATTATTTCAAGTCCTCCGCCTCCGCCAAGGCTTCGGCGGACAAGCAAGACCCGGCACCCACGACCACATCCAAGACCCAAGACCCAGGACCCAAGACCATCGAGGCCCAAGTCGTCTTCCTCGACACCCCCGGCGTCCACAAGCCCCTGCATCGCCTCAATGTCCGCATGGTCGACGCGGCGCTGGACACGCTAAAAGAGGTCGATCTCATCGCGGTGGTGGTCGACGCGAGCGAGCCCTCCGGCGGCGGCGATCGCTTCCTGATGGACGTGGTGAAGCGATCGAAGACCCCACGCATCCTGGTGCTCAACAAGGTCGACGCGGTGGACAAGCCGGCCCTGCTACCGCGCCTCGCCGAATACGAGACGGAAGGATTCGAAGCAATGGTCCCGGTGTCGGCGCTGACCGGCGAGAACGTCGATCGGCTCGAACAGGTGCTGCTCCAGCACCTCCCGGAGGGCGATCCGATCTATCCCGAGGACTACCTCACCGATCAGCCCGAGCGGTTCTTCGTGGCCGAACTGGTCCGCGAGCAGGTCTTGCAACAAACCCGCGACGAATTGCCGTTCTCGACGGCGGTGGTCGTGGACAAGTTCGAAGAGCCGGATGCGAAGGGGCTGATGCGGCTGTATTGCACGATCCTCGTCGAGCGAGAGTCGCAGAAGCCGATCCTGGTGGGGAAGGGCGGGTCGCGCATCAAGGCCATTGGCACGGCGGCCCGCAAGGAGCTCCAGGCCTTCTTCGATACGAAGGTGTTCCTCGACCTGCACGTGAAGGTCAAGGAGGGATGGCGCGAAGACGAGCGGGTCCTCGATTCACTCGGATTGACCTCTAGAAGAAAGAGATAAGCGACAGAAGGCGCAGAAAGCGCAGAGATCACGTGTAAAATTACGTGATCACCATGGGTCCGCAGCGCAGAATTGACGTCGTCCTCGACTCCGTCAAGCGGCTTCTCCGCATCGGCGCCACGGCCAACCTGCTGAACCTCCTTCAGAAGCAACACCCCGCGGACCTCGCGCAGGTGTTCGGCTCGCTCCTCGATACGGAGCGCCAGGCCGTGTTTTCGCTGCTGGTGGAGCGTAGCGCCCGCCTGGCCATGGAAACCGTCAGCGAAATGGGCCCCGAAGAGGGCGCCAAGCTGCTGACCGGGCGGTCCGCCGAAGAGATTGCCAGGTTATTGCAGGAACTTCCCTCGGATGACGCGGCCGCGTTGATCGACTACCTGCCGCAGGAATTGTCAACCGAGGTCCTGGAGTTGATGCGGCGCCGCGAATCGGGCCAGGTCGAAAGCCTGCTCGAGTACGGCGAGCAGACCGCCGGCCGCATCATGAACCCGCAGGTGTTCGCGTTGAGCGAAGACCTGACGGTAGGCGAAGCCATCACGGCGCTGCAAAGCTCGCGCGACGTCGAAATGGTGTTTTACCTCTACGTCGTCGATGAGCGCCGCCATCTGGTTGGGGTGACCTCCCTGCGACGGCTCCTGCTCGTCTCTCCTGAAACGCCGCTGAAGCGAATCATGACGCCCGAGGTTTCGAGCGTCCGGGTGGACACCGACCAGGAAGAAGTGGCGCGGATGGTCGCGTCGTACAACCTGCTGGCCGTTCCCGTCGTCGACGAGGAAAGCAAGCTCGTCGGCATCGTCACGGTGGATGACGTGATCGACGTCATCAAGGACGAAGCCGCGGAAGACCTGTTGCGTCTGGCCGGTGTCTCCGGCGACGAGCGCATCGAGACGCCGGTGTTCGAGTCGCTCCGCAAGCGGCTGCCGTGGCTGGGCATCAACCTCGTGACGGCGTTTCTCGCCGCGTCGGTAGTGGCGATGTTCGAGGGCACCATTCAGCAGGTGACCGCGCTCGCGATCTTCATGCCGATTGTGGCCGGCATGGGCGGGAACGCGGCCACGCAAACGCTGACGGTGATCGTGCGCGGCATGGCGATGGGCGAGTTGTCGGGGTCGAGCGCCCGCAAGGCGCTGGCGAAGGAATCCGCCATTGGCCTGGGCAACGGCGTGGCGCTCGGCGTCGTGGCCGCGGGCGTCGCGTGGGCCACCAAGGGCGATCCCATGTTGGGCCTCGTGCTCGGCATGGCGATGCTCGTGAATCTGTTTGTCGCGGCCACCGCCGGCACGCTGGTGCCGCTTGGGCTGAAGGCGTTAAAGGTCGATCCCGCGCTCGGCTCGTCGGTGTTCATCACCACGTTCACCGACGTGGTGGGGTTTGCGTCGTTCCTGGGGCTCGCCACGGTGTTCCTCAGGTACCTAGTACAATAGATGCCGCTCTATACGGCCGAAGCCCTCGTTCTTCGCACCTACAAGCTGGGTGAAGCCGACCGCATTGTCGTGTTCCTGACGCGCGACCGCGGCAAGAAGCGCGGCGTTGCGCACAATGCCAGGAAGTCGCGCCGGCGGTTTGGCGCGGCGCTCGAGCCTCTCACCGAAGTGCGGGTGTCGTACTTCGAGAAGGAGCGGCGGGAGTTGGTGGGGCTGAATTACGCCGAGCCCGTGCGGTCGCCGCTCTCGGCCGCGAGTCCCGAGGCGCTCGGGTACAGCCACTACTTTGCGGAGCTGATCGACGAGTGGGCCGCGGAGGCGGATGTCGACGAGCGGCTGTTTCGTCTGGGCACGTCGGCGCTGGAGGCGCTGGTCGGCGGGGCGCCGCCCGACGCGCTGGCGCGGTATTTCGAGTGCTGGCTGTTGCGGCTGCAGGGCGTGTATCCGGCGGACCTCCCGTTCACCAACGGTGCCGCCGCGTTTGTGGAAGGCGTGCGCAAGGTCGGGCCGCGAGAGGTGGAGTCGCTCGGTGCCTCGAGCCGCGTGCTGCGGGAAATCGAACTGATACATCGGAAGCTGATTGCGATGCACCTCGAGAGGGAACCCCGGTCCGTTCGCGTGCTGAACGAACTGCGGCGCACATAACGTGACGTTCCAGGCGCTGATCCTGAAGCTCCCGCACTTCTGGTCGGAGCAGGGCTGCCTGATTCAGCAGCCCCTCGACGTGGAAGTGGGCGCCGGCACCTCGCATCCGGAAACGCTGTTGCGCGTGCTCGGCGCCACGCCGTGGAGCGTCGCGTACATTCAGCCGTCACGGCGCCCCGATGACGGCCGGTTCGGCCAGAACCCGAATCGCCTGTTCAAGCACCACCAGCTGCAGGTGATTCTCAAGCCATCGCCGGACCAAGTGCAGCAGATCTATCTCGACAGCCTCGAGGCGGTGGGCATCAATCCGCGCCAGCACGACATCAGGTTCGAAGAAGACAACTGGGAATCGCCCACGCTGGGCGCGTGGGGCATCGGCTGGCAGGTGATGCTCGATGGCACCGAGATCACGCAGTTCACCTACTTCCAGCAAGTCGGCGGCATGGACCTGGCGCCGATCTCGTGTGAAATCACCTATGGGATGGAACGCATCGCGATGTTCCTCCAGAAGGTCGACAACGTGTTCGATGTCGAGTGGGGCGGCGGCAAGACCTACGGCGACGTCCGCATGCGAGACGAGGTCGAGCAGTCGAAGTACGCGTTCAATCAGCAGACCGGAATCGATCGCGAGCGGTTCTCGACGTATCACCGGCACATGTTCGACGAGACCTATCAGTTTGGCGAGGCGCTGCTGAAGGGCGGCTTGATTCTGCCGTCGCTGGAGCACTGCCTGAAATGCTCGCACCTGTTCAACCTGCTCGACTCGAGCGGCAGCGTGGGCGTCACCGAACGCATGGCGTACATCCTCAGGGTTCGCCAGCTCGCGCTCGCAATCTGCAAGGAGTACGTGGGCCAACTGGATCAGCCGGGATCCGGGAGCCGGGATCCGGGATCCGGGAGTTAGCGATGGATCGAGAGTTACTCCTGGAAATCGGAACCGAAGAGATTCCCGCCAGCTGGCTGCCGGGTTTGACGACGCAGATCGGCCAGGTGCTGGATGCGACGCTGACGGAGGCGCGGCTGGCCGTCGAGGAGCCGATTGAGACCTTCAGCACGCCGCGCCGGCTGACGGTGCGGTCCGGGCGGATCGCCGAGCGGCAAACCGACCTCGAAGAGCTCGTCACCGGTCCGCCGGTGGCGGCGGCGTTCGGCAAGGACGGCACGGTCACGCCCGCGGGCGCCGGCTTCGCGAAGAAGCACGGCGTGCCCGACGATCAGATCGAACGCATCACGACGCCGAAGGGCGAATACATCGGCGTGCGCAAGCATCAGCGCGGCCGCGCCGCGGTTGACGTGCTGCCCGAGGTGCTCACCGGTGTTCTTCGCGGCATGGCCTTCCCCAAGCAGATGCGATGGGATGCGGCACTGAACGACGGCCGCGGCGAGTTGCCGTTCGGCCGCCCGATTCGCTGGATCCTGTATCTCTACGGCGGGCGCGTGGTGCCGTTCAGCATTTCGCGGTCCCCGCTGGCACAGGGGACGCGCGTGCAGGACATCAGCGCCGGTGCGTCCACCTATGGCCATCGCTTCCTCACCACGACCGGCCGGCCCGGCCGCGCCGTGAAGGTCAAGAACTTCGACGACTATCGCAAGCGGCTGGCCGAGCACTTCGTGGTCCTCGATCGCACCGAGCGCCGCGATCGCATCGCTCGCGAGCTCGAGGGTGAAGCCCGCCGCCGCGGCGGGCGCATTGCGCGCTCGCTGGTCGGGCAGGGCATCCTCGATGAAGTGCCGGATCTGGTCGAGTACCCAGTGGTGATGTCGGGGGGGTTCGCGCAGGAGTTTCTCCAGCTGCCCGAGGAAGTGCTGACCACGACGATGATTCATCATCAGCATTTCTTTCCGATCGTCACCGACCAGGGACAGTTGATGCCGGTGTTCCTCGCCGTGCTCAATATGCAGCCCGAGCAGCCGGAGGTGATCGCGCGCAACATGGAGCGCGTGTTGACCGCGCGGTTGCGCGATGCGCGCTTCTTCTACGACTCGGATCGCGAGAAGCCGCTCGCCGATTACGTCGAGCGGCTGGGCACGGTGTTGTTCCACAAGAAGCTGGGCACCTACCAGGAGAAGGCCGCGCGCGTGCAACAGCTCGCGCGTTGGATCTGTGCGGACGTGTTTGGTCGATCGGAGCTCGCGGACGCGGCGGCCGAAGCCGGCCGGCTGTGCAAAGCCGATCTCGCCACCGACATGGTGCGCGAGCTGACCGAACTGCAAGGCACCATGGGCGGCATCTACGCGCGCGAGGACGGCCACCCCGAGGAAGTGTGGAAGGCGATTTCCTTGCATTACCTGCCGGTCGGCGTTGAGCCCAACGCCCCGCCGTCCAAAGAGCAGCTCGGCAAGGCGGCGATCACGTGGGCGGCCGTGTCGCTGGCCGACAAGCTGGATACGGTGACGGGGATGTTCGCGGCCGGCGAGCGTCCGACCGGGTCGCGCGACCCGTACGGTTTGCGCCGCGCGGCGCAGGGCATCGTTCGAATCCTGGTGGACCTGCCAGAGCTGACCGGGCTCGATCTGCGTCTCAGCCTGGGTCAGCTGATTCATCCGCCTTCGCCGCAAGCGGCTTCGGCGGGACACGGGGCTGTGGATGCAGCGTTCTGGCCGTTCATGGCGGATCGCGTGACCTTCGTTCTCGAGCAGCGTGGCTACGATACGCGCAATGTGCGCGCGGTCACGCGTTCCGAGATCAGGACGCTGTCGCCGCTGGTGGCCAAACGAAAGCTGGAGGTTCTTCCGGAGTTCACGGAAAGCGCGGACTTCAAGCAACTCGCGGTGTTGTTCAAGCGTGTGAAAAACATCGCGAAGAATCTCGACGCGTCCGCGCCCGACCTGGGTGGGAAGCTCACCGAGCCGGCCGAGAAGGCGTTGGCCGCGGAAGTCGACCGGCTGCAGCCGCTGATCGAGGCCGCGGTGGCGTCGGGCACGGGTTACCGGCAGGCGTTTGCCGAGGCCGCGAAGGCCGGCCCGGCCGTGGCGAAATGTTTCGACGATGTGATGGTGATGGCTGAAGATCCGATGCTGCGCGATGCGCGGCTCCGGCTGTTGAGGCGGCTCGAGGGACTGATCCTCCAGCTCGCGGACGTTTCTGAGATTGTTCCCGAAGTGGAGAAGTAGTTAATGGCGACACGCAAGAAAACCAAAGGTTCCAGGGGTTCCAAGGGTTCCAAAGGTTCCAAGGGTTCGGCAAGTTCAAGAGTGAAGAAGTTCGTGTACTTCTTCGGGAATGGAAAAGCTGACGGCAACCGGAACATGAAGGACACCCTCGGCGGTAAGGGCGCGGGCCTGGCCGAGATGACCAATGCCGGCCTGCCGGTGCCGGCCGGGTTCACGATTTCCACCGACGCCTGCAACCTCTATTACGCGAACCACAGCAAGCTGCCGGTGAACATCGAGACCGAAATCGTGGCCGCGCTGCGCAACCTCGAGAAGGCGGCCGGCGCCGAGCTCGGCTCGATCAAGCGGCCGCTGCTCGTGTCGGTGCGGTCGGGCGCGAAGTTTTCGATGCCGGGCATGATGGACACCATCCTCAACCTCGGCCTCAACGACGAGACCGTCGAGGGCCTGAAGGCGTTGACCGGCAATGGGCGCTTCGCGTTCGACAGCTATCGCCGGTTCGTCCAGATGTTCGGCAGCGTCGTCCTGGAGATTCCGAAGCCGGCGTTCGAGCACGAGTTCGAGGCGGTGAAGCACGCCAGGCAGGCGAAGCTCGATACCGACCTGGACGAGGCGGCGCTGCGGGACGTGGTGGTCGCCTACAAGAAGGTCGTCAAGGCCCACACCAAGAAGGATTTTCCGCAGGAGCCGATGGAGCAGCTGCGCGGCGCGCGGAACGCCGTGTTCCGCTCGTGGAACAACGCGCGCGCGAAGGAATACCGGCGCATCTACGACATCCCGGACTCGATCGGCACCGCCGTCAACGTGCAGATGATGGTGTTCGGCAACACCGGCGACCGGTCGGGCACGGGTGTGGGCTTCACGCGCAACCCCGCGACCGGCGCGAAGGAGTTCTTCGGTGAATTCCTGATCAACGCGCAGGGCGAGGACGTCGTGGCCGGCATTCGCACGCCGCAGCCGATCGCCGAGCTCGAGCGCGTGATGCCCAAGGCGTACAAGCAGCTGCGCGACATCACCACGCGGCTGGAGCGCAACTACAAGGACATCCAGGACTTCGAGTTCACGATCCAGGACGAAACGCTCTACATGCTGCAGACGCGCAGCGGCAAGCGCACCGGCTATGCGGCGGTCGTCATCGCCACCGACCTGGTCAAGGAGAAGTTGGTCACGCCGAAGGAAGCGTTGCTGCTCATCGATCCGGAAGCGCTGTCGCAGCTGCTCGCGCCGGATTTCGATCGCAAGGAGTGGCGGCAGCACGAGGCCCTGACGCGCGGCTTACCCGCGTCGCCGGGTGCGGCCTGCGGCAGGGCGGTGTTCTCGTCCGAGACCGCGGTGGAGTGGGCGAATCGCGGCGAGCCGGTGATTCTGGTCCGGCGCGAAACGGTGCCCGACGACATTCACGGCATGTGGGTGTCGCAGGGCATCCTGACCGCGACCGGCGGCATGACCTCGCACGCCGCGGTGGTGGGCCGGCAAATGGGCAAGCCGTCGATCGTCGGCGCCGGCGAATTGCAGATCAACGAGCACGGCAAGTACTTCGCCGTGAAAGGCAGGACGGTGAAGGAAGGCGATTACCTGGCCTTCGATGGTCTCACGGGCGAAGTGAAAGTCGCCAAGGTGGCGTCGCAGCCGAGCGAGATCCTCCAGGTGGTGACCGGCAAGTTGAAGCCGTCCGAGTCGCAGATTTATCAGCGGTTCAACACGGTGCTCGAATGGACCGACAAATTCCGGCGCCTCGGCGTGCGCGCCAATGCCGATCAACAGGACCAGGCGGAGCTCGCCTATGCGTTCGGTGCCCGCGGCATCGGCCTCTGCCGCACCGAGCACATGTTCTTCGGCGAAGGCCGAATTCCGATCGTGCAGCGCATGATTCTCGCCGACAACGAGAAGGACCGCCGCGCCGCGTTGAACGAGCTGCTGCCGATGCAGCGCGAGGACTTCTACGGCGTGTTCAAGGGCATGCACGGCACCCCGGTGACGATCCGCACCATCGATCCGCCGCTCCACGAGTTCCTGCCCAAGCGCGAAGATCTGATGGTCGAGATCGCCATCATGGAGGTGAAGGGGCAGAAGGGCAAGGAGCTGGACGAGAAGAAGACGCTCCTGGCCCGCGTCGAGCAGCTGCACGAATTCAACCCGATGCTCGGCCATCGCGGCGTGCGCCTCGGCATCACCTATCCGGAGATCACCGAGATGCAGGCCCGCGCCATCATGGAGGCCGCCTGCAAGCTGAACAAGGAAGGCCTGAAGGTCATTCCGGAGATCATGATCCCGCTGGTTGGCGACGTGCGCGAGCTGCGCGATCAGAAAGTGATCGTGGAACGGGTGGCAGCGGAGGTGATGCACGAGCAGGGCATCAAGATCAAGTACCTTGTCGGCACCATGATCGAAGTGCCGCGCGGCGCCCTCACCGCCGACGAAGTGGCCAAGGAAGCGCAGTTCTTCTCCTTCGGCACCAACGACCTGACGCAGATGGTGTTTGGATTTTCTCGAGACGATGTCGGCAAGTTCCTGCGCGTCTACCAGGACCGCAAGATCCTGGAGAAGGATCCGTTTGCGACCTTTGACGCGCCGGGTACAGGTCAGCTCGTGGACATGGCGGTGAAGAAAGGCCGCGCGACGCGTCCCGCCATCAAGCTCGGGATCTGCGGCGAGCACGGCGGCGATCCGGCATCGATCCACTTCTTCCACGACGTCGGCCTCGATTACGTGAGCTGCTCGCCGTACCGTGTTCCGGTGGCGCGGCTGGCGGCAGCCCAGGCCGCATTGAGCGTGAAGGTCGGCGATTGATTCGTTACTTCGTCCATCGCGGCGGCGCCACCGAAATGGTGGACCGCCTCGACCCGGGGCTGCTGGACAGCCTCCAGGCCGAAGCCCCGGCGAAGGCAGGCGGGATCGCGGTGTGGGCGGAGGTGGCGGAACCCACCGAGGCGGATGCGGCCGTCCTGCGAAGCGTGTTCGGCCTCCATGACCTGGCGGTCGAGGCGGCCGTGCAACGCGAAACGCAGCCCAAGGTCGAAAGTTACGGCCGCTATCTCTACATCGTCCTGCACGGCATCAACTTTCAGGCCGCCGAGCACACCTTCGAAACGCACGAGACGGATTTCTTCCTCGCGTCGAATTTCCTCGTCACGATCCACGACGGCCAGCGCCGCAGCATCGCGCACGTCGCGGAGCTCTGCGCCCGCGCTCACCACGTCCTGTCGGAAGGACCGGTGGCGCTGCTGCATCGGATTGTCGACACGATGGTCGATCATTACCGGCCGGAAGTGGACGAGCTCGAAGCGCGACTGGATCAAATCGAAAAGCAGGTGATCGAGGACCCGGGCGAAACGCTGACCGGCGACATCCTCGCCGTGAAGAACGACATCACGACCCTGCGCCGCATCGTCATTCCGCAGCGTGACGTCGTCGGCCGGCTCTCCCGGCGCGAGTTCGATCTGATCGGCCAGGAGATGGCCTACCGTTTCCGCGACGTTTACGATCAATTCGTTCGCATGGCCGACGATTCGATCGTGTTCCAGGATCGCGTCACCGGCATCCTCGATGCGTATCTCGCGAGCGTGTCGAACCGCCTCTCGAACACCTCGCGCCTGCTCGCGGTGATCGCGGCGCTGTTCGGCCCGATGACCGTGATCACGGGCCTCTTCGGCATGAACGTGCCGCTGCCGACGTTGCTCGGCAGTCCTGAGTACCAGTTCTGGGAGATCATCGCCATGATGGTGGTGTCGAGCGCCATCATGTTCGTCTGGTTCAAGAAATCGGGCTGGTGGTAATGGGGCGCATCACCCGCCTCCCCGACGATCTCGCCAATCAGATCGCCGCCGGCGAAGTCGTCGAGCGTCCCGCCTCTGTTGTCAAGGAGCTCATCGAGAACGCCATCGATGCCGGTGCCACGCGCATCGCGATCTCGGTCGAGTACGGCGGCAAGAAGCTGATCCGCGTCGAAGACGACGGCGTCGGCATGGATCCGGACGATGCGCGGCTGTGCCTCGAGCGGCACGCCACCAGCAAGATCAGCAGGGCCGATGATCTCGGCGCCATCGTCACGTTGGGGTTCCGCGGGGAAGCGCTGCCGTCCATGGCGTCGGTGTCGCATTTCAAGTTGCGCACCCGCGCGCGGGGGAGTGACAGCGGGACGGAGATTCGCGTCAACGCCGGCCTCGTCGAGTCGGTGGTGGAAGCGGGCGGGCCGGAAGGCACGATGGTGGAAGTGGCCGACGTGTTCTACAACCTGCCGGCGCGGCGGAAGTTCCTGAAGTCCGATGGTGCGGAGGCGGCGCAAGTGTCGCGCGTCGTGACCCAGCTGGCGTTGTGCTATCCCGAGGTTGGAGTCACGCTGACCAGCTCCGGCAAGAAGATTCTCGCGGTGCCGCCGGTGACGAGCGTGTCGGACCGGCTGTATCAAATCTACGGCGATCGGCAGGATCTGATTGCCGTCGAGCGCGAGTTTGGCGGATTGCGGCTGCACGGCTTCATCGCCGCGCTCGCCGAGCAGGGGCCGGTGCGCGGTCCACAGCACGTGTTCGTCAATCGTCGGATCGTCAAGGACCGGACCATCGCGCACGCGATCATCGATTCCTACAGCGTGGCCACCAACAAGGAGCGCAGCCCCGAGGTGCACCTGTTCCTCGAGATCCCGCCGGATCGCGTCGACGTGAACGTGCATCCGACCAAGGCGGAGGTGCGGTTCCGGGAGCAGTCGCTGGTGCACGAATTGGTCCGTCGCGCGCTTGGGGATGCCCTCGGCAAGGGTCCAGCGCCGGAATTGACTCTGCGGACCACGGACGTGATGCCGGGGCGGCCCATGCAGCCCGCGATCCCCGGAGCACTTGCCGGTGGCAGCTTCCCAAGCCGTTGGGCGCCGCCCTCGTCGAACCCGCCGTCCTCCTGGGCACCACCTGCCGAAACGACACCGCCGGGCGCCGCCGCCGCCGTCGATACGCCGGTCCCATCAAACGTGCCGGCGGTGCGGCCGATGATCGCTCTTGGCCAGTTCCGCGACACGTTCATCATCGCCATGGATGACGAAGGCCTTTGCATCATCGACCAACACGTCGCGCACGAGCGGGTGTTGTTCGAGCGGATCATGGAGAAGCTGACGTCGGCATCGCTCGAGAGCCAGCGTTTGCTGATTCCGGTGATCCTGGAGCTGCCGTCGGCTGAACGGGCGGCGCTGGTCTCGAAGGCCGAAGCGCTGGCGCGGTTTGGCTTCGAGGTCGAGGAGTTCGGCGGGGACAGCATCAAGGTCAATTCCGTGCCGGCGTTGTTGCCGCCGAACGAATGCGATGCTGCCCTGCGCGCGCTGGCCGACGACCTCGAGGGCCTCGATCGCGGCCTGCGCCTCGAGGACGCGCTCAAGCAGATCGCGGCGACCACGGCGTGTCATGCGGCGGTGAAGGCGCATTATCCGCTGACGCTCGAGAAGATGCATCACATCCTCGAGGAGCTGCGCGCTACCGCGTATTCCACCGTGTGCCCGCACGGCCGGCCGGTGATGCTACGCATCACGCGGCGGGAGATCGAGAAGAACTTCGATCGAATTTGAGCGATTGGCGCGCGCTTAAGCGCGATCAGGTGCCTCGCTCCGCGAGCGGCGCTGCGGAGCATCTCGTGGCCGGCCTCCGTTGCGTCGCCTCGAGAAAACGCGTCGCGGCTTAACGACGCCGGTCGAAACGTTTGGGGACCCCCATCCCCAAACTTCAGTGATGGCCGCTCCGCGTTTTCTAGGGATCGCCGCGAGGACGACGCAAAGTCGGCCGTTCACGAGACGCTCCTCCGCGTTAATTCGCTGCGCGAGACACCTGTTCGCGCGACGCGCGCGACGCCCCCCTGACGATGTGGAGGCTGCCTTCGCCGGCCGCATACGCCATTGGCGTATAATCGGTCATGCGGTTTGTCGAGACGCCGATTTTTACCAGGGTGATCTCGGCGCTCCTGGACGACGAATCATATCGGAGCCTGCAGGCGGCCCTAATGCGGCGTCCCGAGCAAGGGGCGACGATCGGCGGGACCAACGGAGCTCGAAAAGCCCGGTGGGCCCGGCCCGGCGCGGGTCCCGCGAGACGGCTTTCTACATGCTTTACGCTTACGCCAAGAACGAACAGGGTGATCTGACGCCTCAGCAGGCGCGAGTTGTCGCGGAGCTTATTCGGGAGGAGTTCAAGTGAAGGCCGAAGCATTTCAAGAATTGGTGGCGAGTGTACGGCAGGCTGGCCGGATCCGCCGCGGAACCGCGGCCGCATCGCGCGTGACGACCTTCAAGCCCGCCGACGTGAAGGCGGTGAGAAAGAGACTGCGGGCCTCGCAAGCCGAATTTGCACTGATGATTGGCGTGAGCGTGTCGACGTTGCGCAACTGGGAACAGGGGCGTCGCGTTCCTGAAGGCCCGGCGTTGGCGCTCCTTCGTGTGGCGTCAAAGGACCCTCTAGCGGTGGCCAAGGCGCTCCACGGTTGGCGCGGGGCGGCCTGACACGCGGACCCAGAGACGCCAGCACACTCATGGGATACGTCGTCCACCTGGTGAAGCCGGAGATTAGCGGTGAGACGGCCGACGAGGTTAGCGAGCGCGAGTGGCAATCATTTCAGAAGAAACACGCGGCCGTTGATTACGTGTATTACGCCGACGGCAAGATCAGCTGCAAGAACCCATCTAAGGAGCAACTCGAGACGCTCGCGTGAAGTCCATTCATCGCACTGGTGGCGTCGTGATCACGATCGAGAAGGCCGGCAATTCGGGTCTCGGTCAGATCGACGTGCGCTTTCCGGATGGCGTGGTGATCATCGCACTGTTGGTGGTCGGGAGCCACGCGATACTGGACACCATGACCGACGGTGGGCTCGGCTGCGCGCTGTTCTGGCCTTTCGACGAGACGCGATACTTCGCGCCGTGGAGACCGATACCCGTGGCGCCGATCGGCCTTGCGTTCTTCTCGGCGCGCGGGCTTGCCGTCGCCACTACCGAGTTGATCATCTTTCTTCCCTTGCTGTTCTATGGGATGTGGCCGAGGAGCCGGGCTGCCAGTCCTCCATGAGAGATCCCTTTCGGCTATCGTTGAAGTTCTGACGTTGAAACGCGCGATTCCTGCCGCGGTCCTCATTCTCTTTGCCATTGGTGCGGCCTTCTGGTTATGGCTCCAGACCGCGCCGCTCAACGCGATCGTGCGAGGCGGGGACGGACCGCCCACCCTGGTCCTGCTTCACGGCTACGGTGGCAGGCCGGAAAACTGGCTGCAGTTTGTCGATCGCATTCAGGCTCCGGGCAACGCGCGGCTGATCTTTCCGCAGGGTCCGCTGCGCGGGCCCGGTAGTGGCATGCGGGGCTGGTGGTGGCTCGACATCCACGGACATATTCCGCCCGGGCAGCAGATGGCGGATTTCTCGATCGCGAACCCAGGCGGCATCAAAGTGGCGTCGCGGCTGGTTCGCAACTACCTGGAGGACATCGACGGGCCAATCGTGCTCGGCGGGTTCTCGCAAGGCGCGATGTTGAGCGGCGAGATCGCGTTTCAAAGCGATCAGGAATTGGCCGCGCTGGTGATGCTTGGCGGCACAACGGTGAATGAAGCCGCGTGGGTCGACCGATTTCCCGGCCGCCGCCGTTTGCCTATCTTCATTGCGCACGGCCGTCAGGACAGCGTATTGCCATTCGCCATCGCCGAGCGCTTTGCCGGCCGACTGCGCACCGCCGGCTTGAATGTGACGTGGGTGCCGTTCGACGGCGGGCACGAGATACCGGCCGAGGTGATCCGCGCGCTGAATGGGTTTCTTCGATCGCTGCCGGCGCCTTAGCGGTCCGGTTCAGCCCAGAGCAGCGCGACCGGCAGCATCCGCAGCGCCCGTTCGAGAAGAATCACGGCGCCGTTCGGTGACCTCGTCGAGGCGACCCTGTCACCCGTCAGGAGATTGCGATAGCCCGGCGCAGCATCCGCCGGCAGGCGAATCGCCGTGTCGCCCCACGCCTCATGTCCGACCGGCATCCCCGACGGTGTCGGCGGGAGCCGCATGGTCAGCCGCGGGCTCACGACGATCAGCGCCTCGGCGCCAAGCGCCCGCTGGAATGCGATCACGTGCTGCGCGGCGGCACCGTCGACGGCCAGCGGCACGTACGACCCGCCGGTGAACAGCCGCGGGCGGCACTGTCGCAATCGCATGCCGAGCGCCGTGATGAAGAGTTTGATCCGCCCGTCCGGCCAGGCCCCGATCAACTCCGCGGCCGCGTGGCCGAGGTCGCCCGCATCCGGGGATGTCGTGTCGACGCGGCCGGCCTCGAGCGCCGGCTCGAGCTCGGCGAGCAGCCGGCGCCGATGGTCGAAATCCACCGGCCGGCGGTTGTCGGGATCGACGAGGCTTTGATCCCAGAGTTCTACGCCCTGGTAAAAATCGGCAACACCGGGCGATCCGATCTTGAGCACGAGCTGCCCAAGTGAGTTCACCATGCCCGCGCGCGATACCGGCTCGATCAACGTCTGAAACGAGGCCAGAAACGCCGCCGCCGTTCGACCGGTCAGGCTCTGGTCCACAAAGTGCGTCACCGCTGTCTCGTAAGGCACATTGGGATTGATCCAACTCGTGTGCCGCTTCGCTTCCTTCGTGGCCTTGTCCATGTAAGCCGTCAAGCGCGACACCACATCAGCGGGAAACGGCGACGACGGCTCGATGTGAAAGCCGATCGGCCAGGTGCCGGCAAGCGCTTGGTAAAACAGGTACTCGTCGTTGGCATCGGGCGCGTAGCCGCCCGCCAGTCGGGTTCGGTTTGGGGCGTTCAGACGACGCCACTTCGGTACCAGGGCGGCCCATGTATCCGGCAGCTCCGACAGCACGTTGATCCGTGCCCGCGCATCCTCACTGCGCTTGGTGTCGTGCGTCGTCGTGGCGAGCATGTCGCCGGGCCAGCGGCGTTGCCGCAGGATGTTGGCGTCGTGAAACGCCGCGACCGTCCGGCCCAGCCGCCGGGGATCGCCGCCGACCTCGTTGATCGATGTCAGCGGGTGATAGCGATAAAACGCCGTGTCCTCGACGCCTTTGGCCTGCACCGGTGCGGTGCATTGCTGGAAGCGCATGGCCACATCGAGTCGCGATCGATCGAGCGCACCGTCGGTCGGCCGGGCCGGCACGAGAGTGTCGCGCAGAAAATCGAAGATCGACGCCTCCATGGCGGGATTGCGGCGGCGCGCCGCCGCAATGGCGATGTCGACGGCCGCAACATCGTCGGCGTCGTGACCGGCGTCCGATACGTAGGTGCGATAGACGGGAAAACACGCCACGACCTCGCGCAAGGCGCGGCGGATGCTGCCGAGCGTGAAATCGCGCGATCGGCGATCCGCTTCCGACAGGCGGTTGATGGCATGGGCCAGCACCTGAAGCTCACTGGTGAGCGCGGTGGACAAGATCAGGCGCTTGCCTTCGTAGGCGACATCGGCAAAGGGCGTCGCCAGCCCCGTGAAGCGGGCATAGGTCCGCAACAGGTGTTTCGCGCGGCGCGAGTCGACGAACACGCCGTTCACCTCGTTCAGGAAGGTGTAGCCCGTCGTCCCGGCCACCGGCCAGTCGTCGCGCAGCGCTTCGCCATCAGACAGGATTTTCTCGATCACGACATACGAGAGGTGCGGCCGCGGGCCCGCCCCCGCGGTAAACACGTCACAGAGCCGCTCGAGATACGCGCGCGGGTCGAAGAGGCCATCGATGTGGTCGAGTCGCAGGCCGGTGATGCGGCCGGACGCGGCCAGCGCAATCACCAGTTGGTGGATCTCGTCGAAGACCTGTGGGTCCTCGACGCGCAGCCCGGCCAGCTCGTTGATGTCGAAGAAGCGCCGGTAGTTGATCTCGTCGGCGGCCGTTCGCCACGAGGCCAGCCGGTAGGGTTGGAGTTCGAGCAGAGCGTGGAGCCGGTCGAAGCTGCGCGGTTCGCCTGGGGTGCCGTTGAAGGCGGCCAGGGCGCGCGCGATGTGCGCGCTGATCGGAGCGTGGCCGGCGGCGAGCCGTTCGAGCCGTTCGCGGGCCACTTCTTTCTCGCGCTGGCGTTCGAGAATGCGGCGCTGGTCGCGCTCGATGTAGGCGGGCAGGTTCCGCAGCGAGGTCAGGATGCTGAGAAATTCGCGCAGCGCAGGATGATCGGCGCCGAGTTCGGCGGCGAGCGTGTCGAGCTCGTATTCGTAGACCAGCGGCGCGCGGCGAGGGTTGATGGGAATGGTGAGCGCGCCGTAGTCGAGCGCCAGCGCGCCCCGCTCGAAGCGCAGCGACAACTCGCCCCGCTCGAGCGTGTGGCCGTACTGGTCGCTCAGAACCGGAAGCAGCAGCCGGTCCTTCAGTTCGGGCTTGGTCGGGTCCCAGTCGATGTCGAAGAAGCGCGCGAACGGCGAACTCGGGCCGTTCTCGAGCACGTCTCGCCACCAGTCGTTGGTATGCGGATCATTGCTCATGTGATTGGGCACGAAGTCGAGAATCAGGCCGAGGCCATGCGCCCGGAGGGCGTCGCTGAACGCGGTGAACGCCGGTTCGCCGCCAAGCTCGGGATTGATCTCGGTGTGGCGCGAGACGTCGTAGCCGTGCGTGCTGCCGGCCGTGGCCCGAAAGACGGGGGAGCAGTAGCAGTCGGTCACGCCGAGCGCCGCCAGATAGGGCACGAGGCCGCACGCCGCGTCGAGGGTGAAGCCCGAATGGAGCTGCAGACGGTAGGTGACGCAGGGCAGGCCGGCGGGTGTGCGATCAGGCACGCGCCGGCTCCGGCGTCGCGGACGCCTGCAGGATGACCGCCGCCGGTCCCGCAAATCGCACGACGGGAACAGCGTCCAACCCGTCGATCGACGGGGGCTGTGGCTGCGGACTGAAGAGGGCGTCTTCGCTCGTGAGAACGGCCGACCACGGGCCCGAGGCCGCCGGGACGAGCCCGCCAAGATCAACCGGCGCCGCGCCGCGCAACCGGACCACGACGAGCAGATGATCGCCGGTGCGGGTGCGGCGGCGAAGCCCGATCGTGTCGGCATCGAGCACCATGGCCGTGCGCGCGTCGGCCGTGCTGCCGGCCGCCATCCGGGTGCGGCGCAACGCCAGCACCGTCTCGTAGAGGCGCAGCATCGACGCGTGAGGCTCGTCCTCCCGTTCGGTCCAGTTGAGGCGCGACGACAGAAAGGTGTCGGCGGCTTGCGGATCCGGGATCGCGGCGCGGGCGGCCTCGTCGGCAAACGCGGCGAAGGTGCGGAACTCGCGGCGGCGCCCTTCGGTGACCAGCCGGCCCAGCTCCGCGTGGTGATCGGTGAAGTAGCGAAACGGGGTGGTGACCGCCCATTCCTGTCCCATGAACAGCAGGGGGGTCTGTGGCAGCGTCAGCAGCAGGACCGACGCGGCTCGATAGGCGGCGAGATCGATCTGATGGTGCAGCCGGTCACCGAGCGCGCGGTTGCCGACCTGATCGTGATTCTGCAGGCACACCACGCACCGGGCGGGCGGCACCAACGTGGGGTCGGTTCCCCGAGGGGCGTGCAAGTGCTCAGAGTACTGGCCGGTGAAAAACCAGCCACGGCGGATCGTGGCGGCAATGTCGGCGGAGGTTCCGCTGTAGTCGCGGAAATAACCGTCGGCGTCGCCGGCAAGCGCTCGCCGCACCTGGTGGTGGAAATCATCGGCCCACACCGCGTCGAGCCCCCAACCCGATTCGTCTGCCGGCACGACCAGGCGGGCGAGATTGCGATCGTCCTCGGCGATGACATGTACCGACCGGTCGGGGCAGGACGCGTGCACCTGCGTGGCGAGTGCCGCCAGGAAGTGCACCGGCCCGTGATCGCGCAGGGCATGAGTGGCGTCGAGCCGAAGTCCGTCGAAGTGGTACTCGTGGATCCAGTGAAGAGCGTTCTCGATCAGGAACGCCCGCACGTGCCGGCTGTGCTCGCCGTCGAGATTGATGCCCGCGCCCCAGGCGCTGGTGTGACGGCGCGTGAAGTAGTACGGGCTGAATTGATCGAGGTAGGCGCCGTCGGGGCCGAGGTGGTTGTAGACCACGTCGAGCAGCACGGCCAGTCCGAGCTGGTGCGCGGCGTTGACCAGCCTGCGAAGATCATCCGGAGTGCCGTAGCAGCGCGCCGGCGCAAACAGTGACACACCGTCGTACCCCCAGTTGCGCGTTCCCGGGAAGTCGGCGACGGGCATCAACTCCACAGCCGTGACGCCGAGATCGCGGATGGCCGGCAGCCGGGCTGTTGCGCCCGCGAAGGTTCCGGTTGCCGAGAAGGTGCCGACGTGCAGCTCGTAGATCACGAGGTCCGACAACGGCACGCCGGCCCAACCGCCGTCCGCCCACTCGAACTGGCCGGCGTCAACGGTCATCGACGGGCCATGCACGCCCTCCGGCTGAAACCGCGATGCCGGATCGGGGAAGGCGCGGCCGCCGTTCACGCGGTAGTGATACCTGGTGCCCGGCGCCAGGCCGTCGAGCACGCCGCCGAACATTCCGTCGGGCCGCCGGTCAAGCGCATGCGTGGCCGCCGAATCCTCGACCATGACCTCCACCATGCTCGCCGCCGGCGCCCAGACCTGGAATGACGTGCGCGCGCCGTTCACGACGGCGCCAAGCGAGGGGGTCCAGATCGTCGGCGTCATGCCGGCGCGTCCAGATAGCGGCGGACGGCGCCAAGCGGGATGTGCAGCCAGTCCGGGCGGTTGTTCAACTCGTATTCGATCTCGTAGAGCGTCTTCTCCAGTTCGAACAGGGACAGCAGATCGGCGCCCGCCTCGCGCGCGCGGGGCAGAAACGTCGCGAGCCTGGGGTCGGCATAGTAGCCATCGAGGAAGGCGGTTCGCAGGACTCGACCGGTGTCCGCCGGCATGGTTCGGCCGGCCGCGACCGTGGCCTCCGCGTAGTCCAGCGAACGGAGCAGCCCGGCCACATCCTTCAGCGCACAATGCTTCCGCCGCCGTTCGGCGAGCGGTTTCGCCGGTTCGCCTTCGAAGTCGATCAGGGTGAAACCGCCGGAGGTCTTGAGCGTCTGGCCGAGATGAAAGTCGCCGTGGATGCGGATCTTTCGCACTGAGTGGGGATCGCACGACGCGGCCAGCGCCTCGACGCGCGGCGCCAGCCGCTCCCGCAGCTCGATCACGGCACGGCCGAGCGCAGATGCGGGTGGCGGCCAACGCGTATGGTCGGTGGCGACGATCTGCATGAGGCGCGCGGCGTGGGCGCGGACGGTGTCGCTCCATCGCTGGACGTCGCCTTGCGTCACGGCCTCCGGTGCAAACGCGTCTTCGCTGCCCGAGGCCATGGCGACGTGCAACTCGGCGGTGATGGCACCCAGTGTGCCGAGCGACGCGGCGAGCGACGTCAGGCTTGCGCCTTCACGAAATGCGCTGTCGAGCGAGGTCACCACGTAATTCCATCCGTCCCCCGCGTTTTCCACCCACCCCTCGAGCACGCCGATGGCGTACTCGCCTCCGTCGGCAGCGCGGTAGATGAGCGAGCCGTGCAGCGGCGGGACCCAGTGGAAGCCCGAGCGCGAGAGGAACCGACCGACCTCCAGTTGCGGATGCTCACCTGGCTGCAGCCGGCGGATCAGCTTGAACACGTACTCCTGATCGACGCGAACCGAGGTGTTGCTCTGTTCGAGGCCGACCGCTCGAATCGCGAGCGGGCCCGAGGGCTCACGGGCGAGGCGTCGAGTGGCGACGGTCACGTCGGCGCGACGCAGTTCTCCGCCCCGCACGCCGCGATGATGCGCATCGAGCGCCAGCGCGCCGATCAGGTCGCCGATGGCGTCGGCATGCGTGGCGGCCTCGATCATGACCAGGCCCGGCGGCCAGGGCAGCCGGCCGATGAGCGAATCGCCCAGGGTGTCGTCGACCCCCGCCAGCAAGGCGTACCGTTCCACCGGGTCGCCGCGAATGGCATCGCCGCCGTAGTGCACGTCGAGCACGACCAGCGCCGAGCGCCGCGGCTCGATGCCGATCCACACCACGTCGGCCACCCGCGCGCAATCGATCGGCCGCGCCTTGCCGCCAAACCATCGCTGCGTGCGCAGCCAGGCCGGATCGATCGGGGCCGGGGTTGCCAGCAGCCACTCATCGACACGTGCACGGTCGACGGGCGGCAACGCAATCACAGGTGCCTCACGTCGTCGGCGGAACGCTTGTCGTGTTCAGGGAACCAATGCTCGAGGATGCGCTTCGCGATACCGCCGCCGCCGATGCCGAAGGCGATCGCGAGGCCAATCATCACCGCCCCGAAGGCAATCGCAAACGCCGTGAGCACGATGGTCTGGGCCACGGCGATCTGATCGAGCGCCATCGCACCGGTGAGCAGCAACACCAGCGCGCGGACCGTGCCGCTCAGCACCCGGGGCGACGGGACGTTCGAGTTGACGGCCGCCAGCTGCGTCGCCCGCCAGGCGACATTGGCAAAGACGAAGCCGACCACGAGAATCACGATCGCCACGCCGAGCCGTGGCACGAAGGCGGCGAAGTCGTCGATCATGCCGCGCACCGCGGAGAGCCCGAGCACGTCGACGGCCGAGAGCAGGAAGCCGATCCACACCACCCAGAACACGATGGTGCCCGCGAGGCGTTCCGGTTCGGGTAGGTCCGCCGCGCGCAGCATCTCGGTGACGCCCTGGCGCGCGCACAGGCGGCCGAAGCCGAGGCGCGCCAGCAGCGAGCGGGTGGCCCAGCGCATCACGCCGGCAATGAGCCAGCCGACCAGCACGATGCTGACGGTCAGCACGAGGCGGGGCAGGAGCTCCGCAGCCGACTCCAGGAAGTTCCGTCCGGCTTGTTCCAACGCCTGAAACACCATCTCGATCATGCTCTTACCTCACTGCTGGTTGCGCCCAGCGGTCGATGACGCGCGGCTTGATCCGCTCGAAGTCGGCGCACAGCGCGTCGAGCGCGGTGACGACGGCTTCGGGCGGGCTCGGTGTGTGTTCGGCCAGGAACGTGCCGGTCCGCGCGATGTAGAGCGGCATCAGCGCCTGCACCGTGTGCTCGCGCAGCATCACGGCGTGGTAATGCGCGAGCAGGAACTCGCCCACGATGTCGGCCCACAACCGGCCCGGGAGGGCGGCGCCGGCATCGGCGCCGGCGCTCGCGTGCAGCGCCTCGAGCACCTCGGGCGAGAGGATGCGCTGGAGGATCTCGTGGAGGTTGCGGACGTCGGTGGCAAACGACTCGGGCGGCCGCTGCCCGCCGCGGCCGGGTTCGGCCCGCACCGCATCTGTCGCCATCGCGCCCGGCACGGTCTCGACGCCGGTGCGGCCCATCCAGATCTCGGCGTGCGCCGCGATCGAGGAGAACGCCGAGCTGACGACCTGCTGGAAGAGCGACGGGAGGCCGGTGCGGGGGCGACTGGCCGGCGTGCGCCGCGGGCCCAGCGCCGCCTGCCGCACCGTGAACGGTCCGGTCAGGGCTTCCGCCGCGATCCAGTAGTGCGTGCTCCACTGCGCGCGGGTGAGATCGGCATCCAGTTGCGCGCAGTAGCTGGCGAACCGCGCGGAACAGCCGAACTCCGGCACCAGCGGCTCCCGCAGGTCGCGTCCGTACAGCGCACGAGTCAGGGGCCGCAGTAACTGCGTGACCAGCAGCCCTTCGTCCACCGAGCGGGCATACACCGGCGCCACCAGGTCGACCTGGCCGGTCCGGATCGGCGTCGTGAACAACGCCAGGCGATCCGGCGTCACTTCCGCGGCGTCCGGATCGAGCATGACCACGGCATTCGCCTGCAAGAGATCGGCGGCGGCGAGGATGAGGCGGGCGGTGCCGGCATCGTGCTCGTGCGACAGCACCGCCGCCGTCATCAGGTGGGTGGTGCGCAGGCCGGCGCCGATGGTCGCGTCCTTCTCGTTCCAGATGCGCTGGACGAGCGCCGTCGTGTCACCGGCGCCGTCGGCCCCGGCATATAGGAGGGCCGCGCGCTGGCGGGGGAAGTGCGTGCGGAAGCAGGCGCGGACGGCGCGCACCAGTCCCGGCGCCTCCTCGGCGCGGTCGATCCGTGGCACACCCACGAGCAAGTCGACCTGCCCGGCGCCGATGATCTGGCGCAGCAGGTCGTCCGTCATGAGTTGGTGCTCGGCCGCCATTAGCCCTCGCTTTTGCCGGCGGCGCCGCTAGATGCGGCGCAACCGGAACCAGTAGAAGTCGTACGGTCCCAGCGTGAGCAGGTACGGGAGTTCACCGATGCGCGGGAACACGCTGTGGTCGAACATCTCGATCGGGACGAGCCCGGCGAGCGAACGCAGGTCGAGCTCGACGGCCTGCACGCTGCCCGCCAGGTTGTTGACGACCAGCACTTGCTCGCGTCCGAGGGTGCGAAGGTACGCGAGCACGCGATGGTTGGTCGGGTTGAGAAAGGCGATCGTGCCGCGGCTGAAGACAGCGGTCTGCTTGCGCACGCGGATCAGACGGCGCGTCCAGTTCAGGAGCGAATGCGCACTGCGTTCCTGGGCAGCGACGTTGACGGCCTGATAGCCGTACAGCGGGTTGGAGATCAGCGCGAAGGCCAGGCGCTCGGGATCGGCGTCGGAAAAGCCGGCGTTCCAGCCGCCGGTCCACTGCATCGGCGTCCGCACGCCGTTCCGATCGCCGAGGTAGATGTTGTCGCCCATGCCGATCTCGTCGCCGTAGTAGACGATCGGGCTGCCGGGCAGCGACATCAGCAGGCCGTTCAATAGCTCGATGCGGCGGCGGTCGCCGTCGAGCAGCGGCGCCAGGCGGCGGCGGATGCCCAGATTGATCCGCGCCACCGGATCGCGCGCGTACTCGTCGTACATGTAGTCGCGCTCCTCGTCGGTGACCATTTCGAGCGTCAGCTCGTCGTGGGTGCGCAGGAAGATGCCCCACTGGCAGCTGATCGGAATCTCCGGCGTGCGCTCGAGAATCTCGACAATGGGTTTGCGGTCCTCGAGGCGCAGCGCCATGAACATCCGCGGCATGAGCGGAAAGTGGAACGCCATGTGAAACTCGTCGCCCGCCCCGAAGTACGGGCGCACGTCTTCGGGCCACTGATTGGCCTCGGCGAGCAGCACCCGGCCAGTGTAGTGTTCGTCCAGCCGGCGGCGCAGGAAACGCAGCACGTCGTGCGTTTCCGGCAGGTTCTCGCACGACGTGCCTTCGCGCTCGATCAAGTACGGGACGGCGTCGACGCGGAACCCATCGACCCCCATATCGAGCCAGAACCGCATCACGTTCCAAATCTCCTCGCGAACGTCCGGGTTGTCGTAGTTGAGGTCCGGCTGATGGCTGAAGAAGCGATGCCAGTAGTACGCCTTCGACACCGGATCCCAGGCCCAGTTCGACGTCTCGGTATCGAGAAAGATGATGCGGACGCCGCGATAGCGGTCGTCGGTGTCGCTCCACACGTACCAGTTGCGCCGCGGATGATCGACGGAGCTGCGCGCTTCCTGGAACCACGCGTGCTTGTCGGAGGTGTGGTTGACCACCAGCTCCGTAATCACCTTGAGGCCACGCTCGTGCGCCGCATCGAGAAAACGGCGGAAGTCCTCCAGCGTGCCGAAGGCGCGGTGGATGGCGTAGTAGTCCGCAATGTCGTAGCCATCGTCGCGGAACGGCGACGGAAACGTCGGCAGCAGCCACAGGCAGTCAACACCGAGCTTGCGCAGGTAATCGAGCTTGGTGGTGAGGCCGTTGAAGTCGCCGACGCCGTCGGCGTCACTGTCGCAGAACGACTTGACGTGCAGCTGGTACAAGACCGCGTCCTGATACCAGAGCGCCTCACGGTTCTCGGCCGGCGTCATGGACGCTCACCCTCCTGGCAGCGCAGCACGACCACGCCGAGCGGCGGCAGCGCCAGCCGCACGCGCCACGGGCGGCCGTGGTGCGCGACCGCTTCCGCCTGCACGCCGCCGCGGTTGCCGACGCCGCTGCCGCCGTAGTCGGTGGCGTCGCTGTTCAACAGCTCGCGCCACCAGCCGCCCGACGGGACCCCGACCGGCTCATCGAGCCGCGGGACCGGCGTGAAGTTGCAGACAAACAGCATGGTGTCGTGCGCCTGTGTGCCGCGACGGATGAAGCTGACGACGCTGCGAGCGTGATCGTTGCAATCGATCCACTCGAAGCCGGCGGCATCGCTGTCGCGCTCGTGCAGCGGCGCCGCGTCGCGGTAGAGCCGGTTGAGGTCACGCACCCAGCGCCGCAGTCCAGCATGAAGCGGCTGCTGCGCCAGATGCCAGTCGAGCGACGTGTCGTGATTCCATTCGCGGCGCTGTCCGAACTCGCTGCCCATGAACTGGAGCTTCTTGCCCGGGTGTCCGATCTGATAGCCGTAGAGCAGCCGGAGGTTGGCGAACTTCTGCCAGTCGTCGCCGGGCATCTTCTCGATCATTGACCGCTTGCCGTGCACCACCTCGTCGTGCGAGAAGGGCAGGATGAAATGTTCGGAGAAGGCATAGATCAGGCTGAACGTGAGCTGGCCGTGGTGATACGACCGGTGGATCGGATCCTGGGAGGCGTACTCGAGCACGTCGTGCATCCATCCCATGTTCCACTTGAGCCCGAAACCGAGGCCACCCACGTAGGTGGGCCGCGACACCATCGGCCAGGCGGTCGATTCCTCCGCCGTCATCAGCACGCCCGGATGTTCCTGGTAGACGACGCGATTGAGCTCGCGCAGGAAGTCGATGGCCTCGAGATTCTCCTTGCCGCCATGCGGGTTCGGCACCCACTCGCCGTCCCGCCGGCCGTAGTCGAGATACAGCATCGACGCCACGGCGTCCACGCGCAGGCCGTCGATGTGGTACTTCTCGATCCAGAACAGGGCGTTGCTGATCAGGAAGTTCCGGACCTCGGCGCGGCCGTAGTTGAAGACGAGCGTGTTCCAGTCCGGATGGTGGCCCTGGCGCGGGTCGGCGTGCTCGTAGAGGTGCGTGCCGTCGAAGTAGCCCAGGCCGTGACCATCGGTCGGAAAGTGCGCCGGTACCCAGTCGAGCAGCACGCCGATGCCGGCCTGGTGGAGCGTGTCGATGAAGGCCATGAAGTCGTGTGGCGAGCCAAAGCGGCTGGTCGGCGCGTAGTAGCCGACCGTCTGGTAACCCCACGACCCGTCGAAAGGATGCTCGCTGATCGGCAGCAGCTCGACGTGCGTATAGCCCATGTCGCGCACGTACTCGGCCAGCTCCGCCCCGGCCGTCCGATAGTCGAGCCACCCGGGATCGAGGCCTTCGGCGCGGCGCCATGAGCCGAGATGCACTTCGTAGATCGAGACTGGCGACTTCAGCGGGTCCCAGCCGCGGCGGCGATCGAGCCACGCGGCATCGTGCCAGGCGTAGCCGTCGAGCGCGGCCACTTTGGAGGCCGTGTGCGGCCGGATCTCGGCGGCGAAGCCGTATGGGTCCGCGCGATCGGACACGTACGCGTTCCAGCGGGAGGCGACCCGGTATTTGTAGAGCGCGCCAACCGGCACCTTGGGTACAAAGCCTTCCCAGACACCGGACTCGGCCCGCACGCCTAACGGCGTGACCCCTGGTTGCCAGGCGTTGAAGTCGCCAATCACCTCGACGCGTTCCGCATTCGGCGCCCAGACGGCGAAGCGGACGCCGGCCACGCCGTCGATCTCGCACGGGTGCGCGCCGAGCTTGTCGAAGCTGCGATAGTGCCTCCCCTCGGCGAGCAGGTACAGGTCGAATGGGGTCAGCGCCGGCGCGGTGTCGCGGGGCTCGTTCATGACGCCACCTCGAGAATGTGCGCCGGCAGATCCGGCGTCAGTCGGACGTAGTGCGCCTCGCCTTGCCAGTCGTAGGTCGCCCCCGACAGCAGATCGCGGACCGCATACCGGCCATCGGCGGTGCCGAACGCGTCGGCCGGCACCGTGATGAAGCCGTGCTGCAGGTGGCGCGGGTCGAGGTTGACGATCACCAGCACGCGACTGGTTTCGTCGGGCGACGTCCGGGTATAGGCCAGCAACTCCGGGTTGTCGGATTCGAGGAAGCGCAGCCCGGAGGCGAACTGGAGCGCCGCCTGTTCGCGCCGGATCCGGTTCACCAGCGCCACCAGCTCCTTGATGTGGCCAGGCCGATCCCAGTCCCACTCGCGCACCTGGTATTTCTCGGAATCGAGGTACTCCTCGCTGCCGGGCACCGCGCGGTGCTCGCACAACTCGAACCCGCTGTAGATGCCGTAGCTCGCGCCGAGCGTTGCCGCCAGCACGAGCCGTGTCCTGAACGCCGGCGGCCCGCCGTCCTGGAGGTACTTGTGGAGAATGTCGGGGGTGTTGGTAAACAGGTTCGGCCGCAAGTACTCGCGCACGTCGGTCGCCGTCAATTCGGTGAAGTAGTCGCGGAGCTCTTCCTGCGTATTGCGCCACGTGAAATACGTGTACGACTGCGTGAAGCCGAGTTTGGCGAGGTAGCCCATCACCTTGGGCCGCGTGAACGCTTCCGACAGAAAGATCGTGTCGGGATGATCGCGGCGGATCTCGGCGATCAGCCACTCCCAGAACCGGTACGGCTTGGTGTGCGGGTTGTCGACGCGGAAGATGCGCACGCCGTGGCCGATCCAGAACGAGACCACGCTCAACAGCTCCGCCCACAAGCCGCGCCAGTCGTCGCATTCGAAGTCGAACGGGTAGATGTCCTGATATTTCTTCGGCGGGTTCTCGGCGTACTTGATCGTGCCGTCAGGGCGGTGCCGGAACCATTCCGGGTGGGCCTGGACGTACGGATGGTCGGGCGAGCACTGATAGGCAAGGTCGATCGCCACCTCGAGACCCAGCCGCGCGGCCGAGGCGACGAACCGGTCAAAATCCTCCAGCGTGCCCAGCGCGGGTTCGACGGCTTTGTGGCCGCCGGCCGCCGAGCCGATGGCCCACGGACTCCCGGGGTCGCCCGGCCCGGCCACCAGCGCATTGCCGCGGCCCTTGCGGTAGCTGTCGCCGATCGGATGGATCGGCGGCAGGTAGACCACGTCGAAGCCGAGCGCCGCGACATTGGCGAGGTGATGAGTGGCCTCCGTGAACGTGGCGGTCCGCGACGCGGACGGCCCCCAGGATCGGGGGAACATTTCGTACCACGCGCCGAATCGCGCGCGGTCGCGATCGACCCACACCGACAGCACGCGCGGATACGCCATGGCGAGGCGCCGATCGGCATGCCGCAACATCAGCTCCAGCAGCCGCTCATCGAGGGCGGCCCCGGTACGCGCCGCCGGATCCGAATCGCCGCCCAGCACCTCGGCGATGGCCGCGAGGTGGTCGCGATCGCCGGCCGCCGCCGGCGGCGCGGCGCGGCTGGAGCGAGCGCGGCGGGCCGGCGGCGCGCAGCGTGCGGCCGCCGCCGCCACCAGCGCCGCGCCTTCCTGGAGTTCGACGGCCACGTCGAGGCCCGCCCGTACCTTGATCTCGAGGGCATGACGCCATGAGAGAAAGTGATCGACCCACGCCTCCACTGTGTACTCGTACGCGCCAACATGTGCCGGCGTGAAGTCCGCAGCCCACTCGTCGTTGCCGAGTGGCTGCATCGCCACTTCAGTCCATGCGGGCTCGCCGGCGCGCCGGTGACGTAACCGCACGGCCAGCACGTCGTGTCCATCGGCGTGCACGTCGGCTGTCACCTGCACCGGTTCGCCTGGCGTGCGCTTGATCGCGAAACGGCCGCCGTTGATCTCCGGCCGGACCTGCTCGACCACCACGCGTCGGCGGCCGAACTCGGGGTCCGCCGGCGTGACCCGGCGGCGTCGCTCAGTGGCCATGCCAGCCTCCTTGTGTCGCGGTGGCCGGCGCCGGCGGGTCGGCCGCGACCAGTCGCAGCACCGCCACCGAGCGGCCGTCGAGTCGATACGGCGCCGCGCCTTCGACGCGCAGCGCGTAGGCAGTCACGCGCGCGGTGTCGACTTCCAACTGCCAGTGCTGCCCGGCGGCGAGCGGCGGGAGCATGAACGGCCGCGGATCGGCCGCGGCGTTGAACAGGACGACGAGCGAATCGCCGCTGATGCGGCGGCCGCGATCATCCCGCTCGTCGATGGCGTCGCCGTGGAGCAGCATGCCGAACGACGGCAGGTCCGACTGCCAGGCGGCATCGCTGAGCTCGCCGCCGCCGGCATCGAGCCAGACGATGTCCTTGACGGTGGTGCCGCGCAGCGCGCGGCCTTGAAAGAACGAACGTCGCCGCAGCACCGGCTCCGACCGGCGCAGCTCGATCAACCGCGCCGTAAATTCGAGCAGGCCGGCCGCGCTCGCGTCCATCGACCAGTCGGTCCAGCTGATCTCGTTGTCCTGGCAATAGGCGTTGTTGTTGCCGTGCTGTGTCCGGCCCAACTCGTCGCCGCCGCTCAGCATCGGGACGCCCTGCGACAGGAACAGCGTGGCCAGGAAGTTCCGGATCTGTTGTTGGCGCAGCCGGCGGATCAGCGGATCGTCGGTCGGCCCCTCGTGCCCGCAGTTCCAACTGAGGTTGTGGTCCTCGCCGTCACTGTTGTCGTCGCCGTTGGCGGCGTTGTGCTTGGTGTCGTAGCTGACGAGATCGCGGAGCGTGAAGCCGTCGTGCGCGGTCACGAAGTTGATGCTCGCGTGCGGCCGGCGCCCGTTGTGCTCGTAGAGGTCGCTGCTGCCGGCCAGCCGCGTCGCCATCTCCGAAGTCGACCCGGCGTCGCCGCGCCAGAAGCGGCGGATGGTGTCGCGATAGCGGCCGTTCCACTCGGTCCACAGCACCGGGAACTGGCCCACCTGGTAACCGCCGGCGCCGAGGTCCCAGGGCTCGGCAATCAGCTTCACCTGCGACAGCACCGGGTCCTGGTGAATGATGTCGAGAAACGCGCTCAGCCGATCGACGTTGTGTAACTCGCGGGCGAGCGCGCTGGCGAGGTCGAAGCGGAATCCGTCGACGTGCATCTCGAGGACCCAGTAGCGCAGGCTGTCCATCACCAGCTGCAGCACTTGCGGCTGCGTCATGTCGAGCGTGTTGCCGCAGCCGGTGAAGTCCACGTAATAGCGGCGGTCCTCGGCCGACAACCGATAGTAGGTGGCGTTGTCGATGCCGCGCAGCGACAGCGTCGGCCCCAGATGATTGCCCTCGGCGGTGTGGTTGTAGACTACATCGAGAATCACTTCGAGGCCGGCGGCGTGGAACGCCCGCACCATGCGCTTGAACTCGATCACCGACGCGCCGGGGTGGGCGTGTGCCGAGTAACGCAGGTCGGGTGCGAGATAGCTGAGCGTGTTGTAGCCCCAGTAGTTGGTCAGCCCGCGTGAGACGAGGTGCCGATCGTTGGTGTGGTGGTGCACCGGCATCAGCTCGACGGCCGTGACACCCAGGCCGGTCAAGTGATCGAGCGCGGCATCGGTGGTCAGCCCTTCGTAAGTGCCGCGCAGCGCCGGCGGGATGCCGGGATGCCGGGCGGTGAAACCCTTGACGTGCAGTTCGTAGATCACGGTGCGGTGCCACGGGATCCGCAGCGGCCGGTCGACGCCCCAGGTGAACGCCGGATCGGTCACCGCGGCGAGCGGCGCCAGCGCCGCGTTGTCGCGCTCGTCGATGACCAGGTCATCCTGGCCGCCGCGTGCGTCGTAGCCGAACATCTCGAAGTCGCCCCACCGCACCATGCGGCCGATCGCCTTGGCGTAGGGGTCGAGCACCAGCTTGTCCGGATTGAAGCGATGCCCCTCGTGCGGCGCGTACGGGCCGTGGACGCGATACCCGTACAACTGCCCGGGCCTGACATCCGGCAAATACCCGTGCCAGACCTCCGCGGTGCGCTCCGGCAAGGTCACGGTGCGGCACTCGCGCTCGGCGTCGGCGGCATCGAACAGGCACAGGTCGACGCGCGTCGCGTGGGCCGAGAACAGCGCGAAGTTCACGCCTAACCCGTCCCAGGTCGCCCCGAGCGGATACGGCGCGCCGGGCCACACCGCCGCCTGGCGCCGTGCCTCCGGCCGTTGGAAATCGGGTATGGAATTCGGCACCGCGTCGGGGGACATTGTCACCTCAATGGCAAATTGCCTGCCGCACGGGCCGACGGGTGGAGGCGACGGCTTCCCGGGGGAGGGCGGCGGCGATCGGCGGGCGCGTCGATCGCGGTTGACGATATATCAATAGCCGCCGCGAAATATCGTCAGTCGATCGGGGGATCCGGGCTCCGGCTGTTAACATCGACGATCTCGGCATGCAAACTGATCAGCTGAATGCGGATCGCCGGCAGTCAATCGAGGTCGCACTGGTCGAAGCGGCGCGCGCGCTCAGCTCGCGCCTCGACGTCAACGGCGTCGCCGCCGCGCTGCTCCAGGCGGTCGACGACGTGTTCGGCGCGGCGTCGAGCTGGGTGCTGTTGCTCGACCCGCTCGGGCGGCGCTTGCGAACCGTGGCGTCCCGCGGCCCGCAGGCCCACGCGTTTCGCGACGTGGCGATGCCGACTGACGGCGGCATCATGGGCCTGGCCTTCTCGAGCCGGAAGATGGTGTTTGTGCCCGACGCCCAGGCCGACGATCGCTGGTTCGACCTGGCCCGCGTGCACCAAACCGACCTGCGATCCGTGCTCGTGGTGCCGCTCATCGCCCAGGACCGCGCCATCGGCGTCGTCGGACTCGACGCGCCGCAGTTCGGCGTCGGCAATTTTCCGGCAGCCGGTGACGTGGCCCGCCTCGAAGCGCTCGCTGCGCAGGCCGCGGTGGCGATTGCCAATGCCCAGTTGTACGAGGCGAGCGAGCGCGATCGGCGGCGGCTGACGGCGCTGCTGAACGAGCGCCGTGGACTGCGCCGGCGCATGGCCTCGCTGGAGGAAGACGTGCGCGCGGCCTACACCCTGCCCGAATTGGTTGGGGAGAGCGCCATCTGGAAAGAGACGGTGCGGCTGGCTGACGTGGTGGCCGCCGGCGACACCACGGTGCTCCTGCTGGGCGAGACCGGTACCGGCAAGGAACTGCTCGCGCGGCGCATCCACGAGCAAAGCCGCCGCGCGGCGGGCCCGTTTGTCGCGGTCAACTGCGCCGCGCTGCCCGACGCGCTGGTGGAGAGCGACCTGTTCGGGCACGAGAAGGGCGCGTTCACCAACGCCGTGGCCCGCAAGCTCGGCAAGTTCGAGCTCGCTGATGGCGGCACGCTGTTCCTCGACGAAGTGGGCGAGTTGCCGGGAGAGGCACAGGCGAAACTGCTGCGCGTGCTGCAGGATTCAAAAGTCGAGCGCGTCGGCGGCACGACGCCGGTGTCGGTGGACATCCGGCTGATCGCCGCCACCAACACCGACCTCGAATCGGCGCTCGCCGGCAAGTCGTTCCGCTCCGATCTCTACTTCCGGTTGAGCGTGTTCCCGGTGACGCTGCCGGCGCTGCGCGAACGCCGGTCGGACGTGCCCCTGCTGGCGCGGCACTTCGCGCGGATGTTCGCCCGCAAGCTCGCCCGCCCAGCGTCCGAAGTCAGCGACCAGGCCGTGCAGCGCCTGCTGGCGTATGCCTGGCCGGGGAACGTGCGCGAACTGCAGAACGTCATGGAGCGCGCGGCCATTCTCTCGACCACCACGGTGGTGCAACCCGATGCGATCTGGCTGCCGCGCCGTCGCCTCGGGCCCGCACTCGAGACGCGGCCCGCCGCCGTGACGACCCTGGCCGAGGCCGACCGCAAGGCCATCCTCGCCGCCCTCGAGGCGTGCCGCTGGCGCATCAGCGGTGCGGGTGGGGCCGCGGAGAAGCTCGCTACCAAGCCAACCACGCTCCACGCCAAGATGAAGAAGCTGGGCATCCGCCGTCCCGCGAACGCGGCCCCGCGTCCGTAGCCGACTCGCCACATATCGTCAGTGCCACGCGCCTCCGCCGGGTGTTCGCGCCATTCTTCGCCGTCACGACGGGCGTCGAACTTGCATGAGTGTGCGGCACGGTGGCCAGCATCCGGGTCCGTGTTCGCGACGGCAAGCGGCGCGTCACAATTAGCGGACGTCTGTCGGCGGCCGACCTCCGCCGCCTCGAGCGCGCCTGCGGAAGCGCGCTCGAACACGAAGAGATCCCGCTCGAGATCCGGATTCGCGATGCGGTTGCCGTCGATGACGTCTCGCGACTGTTCCTGAACCGCCTGCTCAAACGCGGCGCCGTGCTGGCGTAAGCGCACCCCCGGCCGGGGTAGAATCGTCGGCCGAGGGGAATCGATGGCCATGAGATGTCGATCGGCGGTCTGGTTGCTGGCGGGAGCGGTGGCGTGCGGAGCCGCGGTGGCGTCTGTTCAGGGACAGCCGGCCACCACGCGGAAGGTGGATGACGCGACGTTGCTCAAACCGGCCGATGGTGACTGGGTCAGCTACGGACGCGATTATGCGGAGGCGCATCACAGTCCGCTGACACAGATCAATCACAGCAACGTCAACCGGCTGGGCGTCGCCTACGCGATCGAGGTCGGTTCCGCCGGCAAGCTCGAAACCACGCCCCTCGTCTTCAACGGCGTGCTGTATGGCACGTCGACGTGGAGCCAGGTGTATGCGATCGATCTGCGCGCCAACAAGTTGAAGTGGCAGTGGGATCCGGCGCTGGTGCGCACGGGATTCGAAGGCATGGGACCGCGGGCGTGCTGCGGGCCGGTGAATCGCGGTGCGGCCCTGTATGACGGCAAGGTCTACGTCGGTCTCCTCGACGGCCGCCTCGTGGCGCTCGATGCCGAGACCGGGAAGCCCGCATGGTCGGTCCAGACCACGCCGCCTAATACCGATTACACGATCACCGGCGCGCCGCGCATCGTGAAGGGCAACGTCGTCATCGGACAGGGCGGCGCGGAGTACGGTGTCCGCGGATTCCTCGGCGCCTACAACGCGCAGACCGGCAAGTTGGCGTGGAAGTTCTACGTCGTGCCGGGCGATCCGAAGAAGGGATTCGAGGACCCGGCCCTCGCCGCGGCCGCCAAGACGTGGAATGGCGAATGGTGGAAGGCCGGCGGTGGCGGCACGCCGTGGGACGGCATTGCCTACGATCCGGAGCTGAACCTGATCTATGTCGGAACCGGCAACGGCTCGCCGTGGAACGCGAACCATCGCAGCCCCGGCGGCGGCGACAACCTGTACCTGGCATCGATCGTGGCGTTGAATGCGGATACCGGCAAGTACGTGTGGCATTACCAGACGACGCCTGGCGACAACTGGGACTACAACGCCGCGCAGCCGATGATCCTGGCCGATCTGGAGATCGGCAACCAGACGCGCAAGGTGATCATGCAGGCGCCGAAGAACGGCTTCTTCTACGTGCTCGATCGCACCAATGGCAGGTTGATCTCCGGCCAACCGTACGCCTACACCTCGTGGGCGACGGCGATCGACATGGAGACCGGCCGTCCGCGCGAGACCGAGCAGGCGCGCTATCGCTTCACGCCGGTGCGCCTCTCGCCCTCGCCGATCGGCGCGCATCACTGGCCGCCGATGGCGTTCAATCCGGTGACCAGGCTGGTGTATTACCCCGGCCAGGAAACCGCGTTCGCCGTGGCGATGGAAGAACGCTTCGAATACCAGGAAGGCCGCTGGAACCTGGGCCTCAAGTTCGGCAACCAGTTCAAGGAACCGCCGCCGCCCGATCCGAAGGCGCCCAAGCCGGGCGGATTTTTCGTGGCGTGGGATCCGGTCGCGAACAAGGAAGCGTGGCGCATTCCGTTCCAGCCAAGCGGCGGCGCGCTGTCGGTCGCGGGCCAGCTGATCTTCGTCGGCAGCTCCGCCGGCAAGTTCATGGCGCTCGATCCGGTGACGGGGAAGACGCTCTGGGAGCAACAGCTGCAGCCCGGCATCGCGACGCCGATCAGCTACGCGCTGGACGGCACGCAGTACATCGCCGTGATGTCGGGCGTCAGCAAGGGCAAGGTCTACGGCTTCGCGCTCGATGCGAGAGAGACGCCCTAATTATCGTCAGCTTCAGGCTTCTGGAGGACGGTGGCAGGCGACGCCGCCCGCTTGCCTATCGCGGCCGCCAAAGGCTCGTGGTCGCGAATATTTGTCGTCAGAATTATTGATTCCTCCGGAGCTAGGAGAGCAAATACAGGGTCGCCGAGGGATCGGCATTGCGACTCGTCAAGTTCCTTATGTTTGAGTAGATACTTGGAGGATTGCGCTCTGGCGACTGCCGCTACCGCCGGTTCGGATGCAGACCCGGCGCACAGCGACTACCGCGGCTTCGTCAGCAACAAGTGGAGTCGCCAAACAGCACCATCGACTCAGGGTACATCGACGGGCCGATGCCACCAGCATACCTCTCTGCTCTCGCAGCTCGGATTCTTGGTAGCAAGTCAGCGGATGTATCGAATTGCCGAGCGACCGCCGATTTCTCCAAGCACTGCGCGTGCGCAGTGCAATCGCGAGCCGAAATCTATCTGCCATGG
>CAZEMI010000230.1:0-10886 GCA_964513235.1 uncultured Acidobacterium sp. | reverse complement strand
CGGCCGCAAATCAGCTGTGCGATGATGCGCGCGTGAAGCGCCGCCTGCGCCACATGGCGTTCGCCGTGGCCGCCGCCGCGGTGGTCGTGTCGGCTGGGGCCGCGCAGCCCACCGTGACGATCCCGGAATTCTGGAGCGAGGCGGGCATACGTTCTGGCGACAGCTCTGCTGTTGCTGGCGGCGTCAAGTGCTGGCGCACAACAGATGCCGACCGCCGTGTCGCCATTTCCCCGCGGCTTGTCGGGCACTCTCGCGTTCCAATCCGATAAGGTCACCGCCACCAATCCCAACGGCCGTGTGCGGCCGCACACAATCGATCTCGCGACCAGCACCGTCGCCCCACTCGGCACCGGCGGCGACTGGGACGATGAGCAGCCGCGCTGGTCGCCGGATGGGGGCCGCGTCGCCTTCAAGTCGAACCGCGGCGGCAGCTACAACCTGTACGTGATGGACGCGGATGGCCGCAACCTCGTGCGGCTGACCGGTCGCCGGATGGCCGGTTGCTCGCGCTCTCGGTGAGTCCCGAGCACCACGAGGGCGAGGATTGGGATCTCGCCATCGCCGATCCGTCGCGGACGCTGCCATTCCAGCGGCTGACCAGCGGATCCGGCAACGACCGCCTGCCCGACTGGAAGCCGCGCTGATATCATTGGGGTTTCGAACAGGAGCCCCGAGTGGCAAAGATCAAGGTCAGCAATCCCGTCGTCGAGATGGACGGCGACGAGATGACGCGCATCATCTGGCACAACATCCGCGAACAACTCATCCTGCCGTATCTTGATATCGACCTGAAGTACTTCGACCTCGGCGTCGAATCCCGCGACAAGACCAGCGATCAGATCACCGTCGATGCCGCGAACGCGACGCGCCAGTACGGCGTGGCCGTGAAGTGCGCCACCATCACGCCGGACGAAGCGCGCGTCAAGGAGTTCAACCTCAAACAGATGTGGAAGTCGCCCAACGGGACGATCCGCAACATTCTCGACGGCACGATTTTCCGCGAGCCGATCATCTGCAAGAACGTGCCGCGGCTGGTGCCGCACTGGGACAGGCCGGTGGTGGTGGCGCGCCATGGCTTCGGCGATCAATATCGCGCGCAGGACTTCAAGTTCCCGGGCGCCGGCACGCTGACGATCTCGTGGACGCCGGAGGGCGGCGGCGAGCCGATCACCAGGGAGGTGATCAAGACCAAGAGCAGCGGTATCGCGCTTGGCATGTTCAACCTCGATTCGTCGATCGAAGGTTTTGCGCGGGCCTGCTTCACCTACGCGCTCGGCCGCAACTACCCGGTGTACTTGTCGACCAAGAACACCATCCTCAAGGTCTACGACGGCACGTTCAAGAACACCTTCGAGAAGGTCTTTCACGACGAGTTCAAGCAGCACTTCGAACCCAAGGGCCTCACCTACGAGCATCGCCTGATCGACGACATGGTGGCGTCGAACCTGAAATGGAACGGCGGCTACCTGTGGGCCTGCAAGAACTACGACGGCGACGTGCAGTCCGACACGGTGGCGCAGGGCTACGGATCGCTGGGCCTGATGACGTCAGTGCTGATGTCGCCCGACGGGAAGGCCGTTGAAGCGGAGGCGGCTCACGGTACCGTGACGCGGCATTACCGTCTGCACCAGCAGGGCAAACCGACCTCGACGAATCCGATTGCGTCAATCTACGCGTGGACGCGCGGCCTGCAGTATCGCGGCAAGTTCGATGGCACGCCGGACGTCGTCCAGTTTGCCGCGAAGCTCGAAAAGGTCTGCGTCGACGTGGTCGAGTCGGGGCGGATGACGAAGGATCTCGCGATGCTGATTCGCGCCGATCATCCCTATCTCTCGACCGAAGAATTTCTGTCGGCGATCGACACCGAGCTTCGCGCGCGAATGTAGCGCCGACGAGCGGCGCCTGCCAAGTCGTCGTGGCCGGTCACACGCTGCTCGAGTTCGTCGAGCTTGGTCGCAAGTTCGCGGTGAGGCGTCGTGAGATCGCGCAGCTGGAGAAATGCGCGCACCACGAAGATGCTCATGTCGATCGCTCGCGCCGTGCTCAGCACCGATGCCGCCATGACGGCGCCATGCTCCGTGAACACCCACGGCCGCTTCCGCCGTCCACCATGAGCGCCACTTGAAATCACAGATTGTGATTTCAAGTTTCGGAATTCAACGGCGTTCAATTGGAATCAACATCCTTGGGGAACCGACGTTGGTTACGTTTCAGGGCTTGATTGAGCGGTCCAGTGGTGACGCCGTATAGGCGTGCCAGATCCTCATCGAGCACGACCTTGATGGCTCGCTGGGTGAGGAGTGTAGGATGGAGGTCAACCATGACCCGCATCATCGACCGCGCCAGTGTGTCCGGCCTCATCGTCGTCGTTGTGTTGCTCGCCGTGCTGGTGATTAAGACCATGCCGGCGGCGGGCCAGGAGGGCCTCGCCCTGCCGGCGCCCGCCGTCGACGTCGCCGCAAGCCAGGCGTCATCGGCGGTGATGGTCCTTGCCGGCGGATGCTTCTGGGGCGTGCAGGGCGTCTTCCAACACGTCACAGGCGTGAGCAACGCCGTCTCCGGTTATGCCGGCGGAGCGAAAAGTACGGCGACGTATGAGCAAACCAACGACGGCACCACGGGTCACGCCGAGTCGGTACAAATCACCTACGACCCCCGCCAGGTCAGCTACGGACAGCTGTTGCAGGTCTTCTTCTCCGTGGCCCACGATCCGACGCAACTCAATCGCCAGGGTCCTGACACCGGCACGCAGTATCGGTCAACGATCTTCCCGGCCGACGCTGAACAGGCCGCCGTGGCGAGAGCGTATATCGCACAGCTCAATCGGACCCACGCGTTCAAGCAGTCGATCGTCACCACGATCGAGATGAACCGGGCGTTCTACTCAGCCGAGAAATACCATCAGGATTTCCTGGTGCGCAATCCTCGGCACCCGTACATCGTCTACAACGACCTGCCGAAGATTGAGAATCTCAAGCGCCTGTTTCCGGCCGTGTTTCGCGCGACGCCAATGCTGGTCGGCCGATGATGAACGCGCCTCGCGGTCGGCTGGCGCTCGCGGCGACTCTCGTGTCGAGCGTCGCGGTCGTGATCCTGGGACAGGCACCGGCACCGCCGGTGGTTGCGCCGCTGTCCGACCTCATCGTGCCGCCTGGATTCAGTATTTCGGTGTTCGCTTCTGGACTCCACGGAGCGCGCCTGATGACCGTCAGTCCCGAAGGTGTGCTCCTGCTGGCGCGCCGGCGAACGCACGAGGTCGTGGCGCTGCCCGACAAGGACAAGGATGGCCGCGCCGAACCGCACGTGATCCTGACGGGCCAGACCACCGCGAACAGCCTGGCGTTTCGCGACGGCTACCTGTACATCGCGACGACGCCGGCGGTGATGCGCGTGCGGTGGGCCAATGGCGCGCCGGATGGCGCGCCCGAGGTGTTTGCGGCGCTCCCGAGCTCCACGCCTTCGGTGCACACGTCGCGGGTGCTGGGTTTCGGTCCAGACGGCCGATTGTATGTTTCGATTGGTTCGTCGTGCGACGTCTGCATCGAAGAAGATTCGCGACGCACCACAATCCAGGTGTTCGACGCGTACCGCATCGCGTGGCCATTCGCGACCGGTTTGCGCAATGCGAACGGGTTTGATTGGGATCCCGCAACCGGACGCCTGTGGGCGGGAGACAACGGGCAGGACGGGCTCGGCGCTGATTTTCCACCCGATGAGATCAATCTCGTCGAAGCCGGCAAGCATTACGGCTTCCCGTTCTTCGTCGGGCGTAATCGGCCCAACGCCATTCCCGGGTTCGTAACCGTGCGTCCCGCCATGACGTCGGCCGACGTCGTGGCGCCAGCCCTCGAACTGCCGCCGCATGTGGCCGCGACCGATGTGCGGTTCTATACCGGGACGATGTTTCCAGCGCCGTATCGCAACGCGATGTTTCTCGCGCTGCACGGCTCAACGGCAATTCCGCCGAAGGTCGGCTACAAGGTGGTTCGCGTCCTGTTCAAGGAAGGACGTCCCATCGGCGTCGAGGATTTCGTCTCGGGCTGGCTCAAGGACGACGTGGTGTCCGGACGCCCCGCGGGCCTGATGACCGGCGCCGACGGCGCGCTGTATGTCTCGGACGACAACCGGGGCTTCATCTATCGGGTCGCCTACGACGCGCGATGAATTATTCGTAATGGAGCGCTTGCACCGGATCGAGGCGCGACGCTTTCATCGCGGGGTAGATGCCCGACACGAGGCCGACCAGCACCGACACGAGGAAGGCAAGGAGCAATGCGCCGCTGGTGACGACGGTCGACCAGCCGGCGAAGCTGGCAATCACCTGCGAGAGCGTGACGCCGAGCAGCAGCCCCAGCAGGCCGCCGCCCACGGCCAGCAATGTGGTTTCCAGGACGAACTGGCGGATCACATCCACCCTCGTCGCGCCAAGCGCGCGCCGCAGCCCGATCTCGGGCGTCCGTTCGAGCACGCTGGCCAGCATGATGTTCATGATGCCAATGCCGCCGACGAGCAGGGAGATCGAGGCGAGCGCGACCATCACGATGTCGAAGATGCGCTTGGTGCGTTGCTGCTCGGCCAGTAACTCAGCGGGGACGATCAGGCTGTAATCGGTGGCGCCGCGATGGCTGGCGTCGAGCACGCCGCGCATCACCGCGGCCGCCGAAGAAATATCCACGTTCGACGCGACGCGCAGGTAGAGCCCGTCGATCTCGTCCCGCATCTGCGAATAGTTATCCTCGAGCCTGAGGATCGCCGCCGACGTGGGGACGTAGATCAGGTTGTTGCGATCCTGCGCCGGCACACCGCCGACGCCTTCGCGAGCCGTCGCTTGCGGTCCGGCAATGCCAATCACCCGGAACCATTGTTCGCCGATCTTGACGAACTGGCCGATTGGATCGGTGACGCCGAAGAGCGCCGTCCGCGCCGCTTCACCGAGGACGCACACCGCCGCGGCGCGCGCGGCCTCGGTCGCGTCGAAAAACCGGCCCGACACTATCCGCAGCGACGCCAGCGCGACATAGCCGGGCTCGACGCCGAACACCACCGGCAGATCACCGGTCGGCTTCGGCACCACTTGCGCCGGCGTGAAACGCTTGCGCGGCGTGATCGCTTCAATGCCGGGCACCGCCGCCTGGATGGCGCGCAGGTCCTGGAATGTCAGGCCCGGCGACTGCAGGCGGATCTTCTGATACGCCTGGCGATCGGTGGTCTCGCGGGCCTCGACGATGATGTTGCGGACGCCGAGGCCTTCGATGAAGGCCATTACCTGCTGCTGCGCGCCGGCGCCGATCGACAGCATCGAGAGCACGGCCGCCACGCCGAAGATCATCCCGAGCATGGTGAGCAGCGTGCGCAACTTGTGGAGCAGCAGGTTGTCGATGCTCCGCCCGATATCGGGCAGCAGCACGTCTGGGGTGAGCCGTCCCGCCAGCCGCTGTGGACGGAGCCGGCCCGGAGTGAGCGAACCCGGGTTCACCGGCGGGGCATCCCCGGTAGTCATCGTCCCGGTTGCGGCGGCGCGGCGGCGCCCGCGGGTTTGGTGGTGGCGCTGCGAATCGGATTGACGAGGGCGACCTCCGCGGGGCCCTCGACGCCTTCGATGATCGCGGTGGATTCGGTACGAGCGACGACCTTGACGGGCCTGGGCTCGAATCCCTGCGGCGTTCTCACGTAGACGGTTGGCTGGCCGGTGACGTCGAAGATCGCGGCGCGCGGCACGTGCACCACGTTCTCGAACGTCTGGCCGGCAATTGACAGCGCGGTGCTGACCCCCGGCCGCACCTGCTCATGGCTGCCGTCCACCTCGAAGGCGATATCAAACTTCCGTTCGCCGCCGCCCTCGAACATCCGCCGCGATGCCACGCTGCTGACCGCACGGACCTTGCCGGTGAGGCGGATGTCGGGAGACGCGTCGATGCGGATCTCAACCGCCTGGCCCGGCGTGACGTTCGCGCGATCGGCTTCAGCCAGCTTCGCCGTGACCTCGACGCGCGTGGTGTCGATCAACTCCGCGATTAGCGTCCCGGGATTCGCGGCATCGCCTGACTTGAAATCGGGCATGGCCGATCCCGAAAAGACGATGCCGCCGAGCGCGTTGAAGTTGGCGCGTACCGAGACGAAGCCGTCGAACGGCGCCACGACGCGCAGGCTGTTGATGTTGCGCTTCGCGGTGGCCACCGTGGCGAGCGCCGTGACGCGCTTCTCGCGAATCATCGCGCCCGACGCCTGCGACGTATCGCGATGGCTCAGCACCTCCTGCTCCAGCGCCGCGAGCCGGGCGCGCGCCTCTTCCAGCAGGATCACGTTCTGCTGCGCCACGAGCGAGCCGACCAGCTCGTTGGCCCTGGCATCGAGCTCCGCGCGGCGCACGTTGAATCGCGCCGTCAGTAACGCCACTTCGTCGTCGGCCGCAATCACCGCGGCTTCGGCTTCGGCCTTGGCAATTTCCTGATTGGCGAGCGCCAGCTCGAAGTTGGCCTGCTCGAGTGCGAACTCCTGCTCGCTGGCGTCGAACTCGGCAATCATCTCGCCGGCCTTCACCGCGGTGCCTGAATTGGCCAGCGACAGGATGGTCAATTGCGCGCCCATGGGCGGCACGAAGAACTGCGTGCTGCGCGTGGCGCGCAGATCGCCGGCCGCGTTGACGCGAATCTGGACCTTGCCCTGTTGCACCGCCACGGTCGGGATGAGCGATGCGGCCGGTGCCACGCGCGACCATCCCGCGGCGGCCACGCCGAGCAGCACCGCGGCCACGACGGCGGTGACGATCCAGGGCTGCTTCATTTCACGGCCTCGATGGTGGGATCGCGCATCGTGATGCGGTCGCCGGGACTGATGCCCGCGGTAATGGCGACGCGGTCGCGGCTCCGCCGCGCAATGGTCACGGGCCTGGGCTCGATCGAGCGGCCCGAAACCACGTAGACGATCGACCGCCCGTCGCGCGAGAACACCGCGGTATCGGGCACGACGATCACGTCCGGCAGTTGATCGAGCTCGATGATCGCCGTGGCGCTCATGCCCGATCGGATGCGCTGGTCGCTCTCGGCCAGGCCGACGGTCACGTCGAAGTTGCGCGTCGGGGGGAAGGAGGTGAAATCAGGCTTGGCGACGATCGAGATGTGGTCGATCGTGCCTGGCAGATCGCGATCGGGAATGGCGTCGACGCGCACGCGGACCTTCGCGTCGAGCGGCACGCGCGCGCGATCGGCTTCATCGACGCGGCACGACATGCGGACCGCGCTCAGGTCCGGCAGCTCCGCGATGGCCGCGCCAAACCACGCGCGATCGCCGCGCTTGAACTCCGGCGCGGTGCGCGAGAACTGCGCGTTGCGGAAGTTGGGCATCAGGGAGATCTGTCCGTCTCTGGGACTCTTCGTCGAGAGCGAGGCGATGACGCGCTCCGTATCGGCGACGTCGAAGGCCGCCTTGTTGCGTTTCTGCTGGACCATGGCGAGGTCGGCGGCGCTGGCGCGTGTTTCTCCCTCGAGCTTCGCGACCTGGGCTGCCACTTTCTGTTCTGCGTCCGAGAGGGCGAGCTCCAGCTTTTCCGCCTCGACCGGCGACACCAGCTCGCGGCGTCCGAGGTCGAGCCTGGCGCGGGAGGCGAACGATCGCAGCTCGGTCAGCGTGGCCTCGGCCGCCTGGATTCTCCGCCGCGCTTCGGCGGCGACTTTCGCCACCTCGGAATGGGCGGTCTGGAGATCCGATCGGCGTTGATCGAGCAGCCGCTGCGGGGCGGTGGTGTCGAACTGGATCACCACGTCACCGGCTTTCACCGCCGCGCCATTCGCCGCGATGTTGATGATCTGCAGGTCGCTGCCGCCAGACGAGGGCGCCGTCAACACCACCGAGCGCACCGGCCTGATTTCACCGCGGACTTCGAGCGTGTTCACGAAGGTGCTCTTCTCGACCACCATGGTCGGCACCTCCGACATGTCGGCGCGCACCCATCGCCCCGCCATCATCACCGCCGCGACCACGATGACCGCGGTGATCGCGGTCGCCGTGACCCGTCGCGAAGGCCAGCGAAATGTCATCGGCCACCCTTGGCGGCTGGGACCATCACATCGATCGCGGCGGCAAGGTCCGGCAGCAGGTGCTCGTCGGTGCCGTCCACCGAGAACACGGCGAGGAAGGTGCGCACGCGCTGCGACATCGAGCTGGTGATGGCCACGGGAGAGACGTATTCGACCTTTCCGGGAAATGGCCGCGCCGGATACGAATCGAGCGTCACGCGGACCGCCGCGCCGGGCGTGAGGTGCACGGCGTCCGCCTGGTTCACATTGGCGCGGATGCGCATCGCGGTGGGATCGACGACTTCGAGAATGGGGATGCCGGCCCGGACTTCTTCGCCTTCCTGGACCTCGCCCATCGTGCCCTGTTTCCAGATCGACTTCAGCACCACGAGGCCGTCCATCGGCGCGGTAATCCGCATTTTCGATGCGTTGCGGGTCGCGTGGTCCCACGCATTCTTCGCGCGATCGCGCTGGATCTCCAGCATCCGCAGGTCGGCCGCGGCAGAGCGGTCCTTGAGGTCGTTGGTCCTTCGCAGCTGGGTCACCTTGGCGCGCGCCTCTTCGAGCACCAGCTGGTTCTTCTCGGCGGTGATCGCCGGCAATAGCTCGATGCCCTTGAGATCCAGCTCCGCGCGGCGCTGCGCATTCTCGGCCTGCGCGAAGTCCGACTGCCGGGTGGCCTTGTCCATGAGATGGTCGGCCTTCTTCTTTTCGATTTGCGAGAGCAGGTCGCGATACTCGTATTCGCGGTCGCGTGCCGCCTTGATCTGCGCCGTGCGATCGAACTCGACGAGCAAATCGCCGCGCGTGACGCGGGAGCCGCCCTTGGCGAGGGTGACGATGACGAGCTGGAACGGCGTGCCGGTCAGGCGGGGCGCGGCCACGGGATGGCTGCGAACGGGCTCAACGAGGCCGTGGAGGCGTAGAGACCCCGCCGGACCCGCGGCCGTTTGGGCGGAGGTGTGACCAACGCTGAACGCCACCGCGATGGCCGCCGCAACGAGCCGCTTGCGCACGCAGTGCACCCCCCTTGCCCCGCATCTTAGACGGGACGACCCGCGATTTGGCTGGTTCTTCGCTCCCAGGCCAATAACAGCGGAGCTACGGCCAGACAGCTCATTGCGCATAATCTGACGTCATGACATTGGACACCATTCGACGCCGGGCGGTTGCCTCGGCCGTAGTGGCCGTCATGCTCGGCGCCGCCTTGGTGGCCCAGCAGGACGAGCGGGCCAGGCGGCTCGAGCAGCAGATCGATCGCATCTACCAGGCGAACGAGTACGCGCTGCCGCGATTTGGTCCGGCGCGCTGGCTCCCACCCAACGACGCAAAGTCCGCGTCGTCGGGGCCCGGCGCCGACCGCACCGCGTACACCACGGTGGAGCGATCATCCGGCTCGGAAGGCTCCGACATCGTCCGTTACGATGCCGCGACGGGCGCTCGTAGCGTGCTGATCTCGAGCGCGCAGTTGACGCCCGCGGGCGCGACGCGTCCGCTCGCGATTGCCGATTACGTCTGGTCCGACGACGCCGGCAAGCTGCTGATCTTCACGAACACGAGGAAGGTGTGGCGGCAGAACACGCGCGGTGATTACTGGGTGCTCACCTTGTCCACCGAGGCGCCGAACCAATCAGGGATCGACGGTGGGAAAGGGGGCGGACTCACGCAGGTGGGCGCCGGTGCGCCCGAAGCGTCGTTGATGTTCGCGAAGTTCTCGCCGGATGCGACGCGCGTCGGCTATGTGCGTGCCAACAATATCTACGTCGAGCGGCTGGACGATGGCGGCGTCACGCAGCTGACGCACGACGGCTCGGAGACGATCATCAACGGCACCTCGGATTGGGTCTACGAAGAAGAGTTCGGCGTGAGGGACGGGTTCCGCTGGAGCCCCGATGGCCGATCGATTGCGTACTGGCAGTTCGATAGCTCCGGCGTCGGCATCTTCTCGCTGATCAACAACACCGACTCGCTGTATCCAGTGATCACGAAGATTCCCTATCCGAAGGCCGGCACCACGAATTCGGCGGCGCGCATCGGCGTGGTCAGCGCCGGCGGGGGTGAGACGACGTGGATCAAGACCGAAGGCGATCCGCGCGACACCTACCTGGCGCGCCTCGGCTGGATCGATGCGAACACCGTCGCGATTCAGCAGCTCAATCGCCTGCAGAATCGCAACGACTTCCTCGCTGCCGACGTCACGAGCGGTGCCGTGAAGCGCATTTTCCGCGACGAATCGAAGCAGTGGGTCGACATCAACGAAGAAGTGCCGTGGATCGACGGCGGCCGCACCTTCCTGTGGCAGAGTGAAAAGAACGGCTGGAACCAGGTGTATCGCGTGCCACGCGAAGGCGGCGACGGCCAGGTGATCACGAAGTTCGACGGCGACGTCACCGACATCGCCGGCTTCGACGAGACAGGCGGGTGGATGTACTTCCGCGCCTCGCCCGACAACGCCGGCCAGCGCTATCTCTATCGCTCGCGGCTTGACGGCAGCGGCGCGCCCGAGCGCGTCACGCCCGCGGACCAGCCCGGCACGCATCGCTACGACGTCTCGCCAAACGGCCGGATGGCGTTCCATACCTATTCGATGTTCGACACGCCGCCGATGACCAACGTGATCGAGCTGCCCAGCCACAAGCCGATTCGGCCGCTGACGGATCCGTCGGGCATGGTGGCCAAGGTCACGCCGCTCCTTAACCCGCCGGTGGAATTCTTCCGCATCGACATCGGCGGCGGCGTGATGCTCGACGGCTACATGTTGAAGCCGGCCGCATTCGACGCGTCGAAGAAGTACCCGTTCATTACGCACGTCTACGGCGAACCGGCGGGGCAGACGGTGAACGACTCATGGGGCGGCAACCAGATGCTGTT
>CAZEMI010000229.1:0-28842 GCA_964513235.1 uncultured Acidobacterium sp. | reverse complement strand
CCGACTCGCCCGGCCCGCCAGTCGCGCTTCAGATCGGTGACGACGAGGTGTGGCTTCGACTCGCCGTCCACGAACACCTCTGCGGAGTATCCGTCGATGACGATGCGCACGTGCACCCAACGGTTCGCCGGCAACTCGGCGGCGGCGTTGTAACCGCCCCCCGCATAGAGTTGCCATGATTCCTGGCCGGCATGCATGGGCGTATATTGCAGCGCATCCCATTGCCTCGATCGATGCGCGCGGAGATAAATGAGCTCGTAGTCCTCCGGTGAGGCGCCGCGGAAGATCACGCCGGCAAAGCCAAACTGGCCGTGAATCGCTACGTCAAACTCGATGGTGCCATCGGCGAAAGGCGCGCCTGGCATCAGCGCGAGGCCACGGTCGAGGAATAGTGATGGACGGCCAAAATAAGGCATCAGGCGGCCGCCCGGATCGAGCACCTCCCATCCGGTGAAGTCGGCCACCTTGGGGTTCTGCCGCTGGGCGGCGGACCATGACGCGGCCATCAACAGCACGACACATGCAGCAATCGTCGAGCGCATGCGCCAGTATCGAAAACCTCGACGCCGAAAAGAATGCCAAAATCCGCGGGCTGATGATCGAAACGCGAGATCAGTGCGTCTCGCGGTACCGGCGCGGGGATACGCCGCACATGCGCGTGAAGGAGCGCGTGAAATGCGTGGGTTCGTCAAAACCGAGCGCGTCGGCAATGGCCGCGATGGTCAATGGCGACGCCTCGAGCAGGCGGACCGCCTCGATGAACAGCCGGCGATCGATCGTGGCCTTGGCACTCAGCCCGTGATGGTGACGAAGCGCGGCCGACAAGTGATCCGGTGACACCCTCAGTGCCGCGGCGTACGCGGCCACGTCATGATGCTGGCGAAAACGGGCGTCGAGCAGGCGTTCGAATCGGGCGATGAGCGGCGGAGTTCTGGGCGCCTGCGCGGCGCCGGCGCGGGCGAGCGTGATCATGAACTGCACCAGGAGCGCATCCAGCATCGCCCCTGAATCAGGGCGTGGTGCCGCAAGCTCGCGCGTCATGAGAGACCCGATGCTCTCGAGCGGCGACAACGCGCTCGGATCCCCTATTCGGATCACACCGGATGAGAACGGGCGGACCGCAGCCGCGGCGGCGGCGCGGGCCGATGCCGCTCCGGTAAACACCACCAGACGCAACGACAACGCAGCGGACAACTCCACGATCCGCACGGCGCGCGCCGGAGTGAAGACCACGGCTGGACCGCGCACCTCGTGGCGGTGTTCATCGATCAGGAAGTCCGCGGCGCCGTGGCTGACAATGAGGCACTCATGAAAATCCAGCTGGTGGGCATGACCGTCGGGAACGATGCCGGTCCAGTTTTCGAATTGCGAGCTATCAATGGCGAACGGCTGCCCATATTTCATGGACGAGAAGCGCACGGGCGTCACCGGAAGCGAATGATTTCGCGTCATCGCGGGGGCCGGAAGGCAATTATGTCCTGATTCCAACGATCCTGCTGCGCCAGCGGGTTTTCTGCGATCATAGAGGTTCGGGCCGGCCTTGAAGTTCCCACAATCGTTCATCGACGAAGTCCGGGCGGCGGCAGACATTGTCACGGTCATCTCCGACTCGGTGTCGCTGCGCAAGGCCGGCAACTCCTACAAAGGCCTGTGCCCGTTCCACGGCGAGAAAACACCCTCGTTCAACGTGATGCGCGATCGCGGCTTCTTCCACTGCTTCGGCTGCGGCGTGGGCGGCGACGTGTTCAAGTTCGTGGAGCTGCAGGAGAAGATCGGCTTCCAGGAAGCCGTGCGCTACCTGGCGGGGCGTTTCGGGATCCCGATCCTGGAGCTGAAAGATGGCGAGCCGCGCGAAAGCGCGGCCGAGCGCGAAGCGCTGATCAAGATCCACGAAATCGCGCTGGCGTATTTTCGTGAACAGCTCGCGTCGCCCGCGGGCGAGAAGATTCGCGAGTATCTCGGCAAGGAACGCGGCCTCGCCGAGGAGACGATCGATCAGTTGCAGATCGGTTATGCGCCGCCGTCGCGCGACGCCTTGCGCCAGCGCCTGCTGAAGGCCGGATTCTCCCCCGTCCAGACCGTGGTGAGCGGCCTGGTCACGCGCCGCGACGATGGCAGTGAAGTGGATCGGTTTCGCAATCGATTGATGATTCCGATCGCGCGGGATACGGGGACGGTGATTGCGTTTGGCGGGCGCGCGCTCGAAGCGGATCAGGTGCCGAAATACTTGAATTCACCGGAAACGCCGATCTATACGAAAAGCCGCACGCTCTATGGCCTCAACCTGACGAAAGGCCACCTGCGCAAGGGCAACTTCGCGCTGATCGTCGAGGGTTATTTCGACTTCGCACAAGTGCACCAGGCGGGCGGGTTCCCCGTGGTGGCGACTTGCGGCACGGCTCTGACGTCTCAACAAGCACAGATGCTGCGCCGCTTCGCCCCGAAAGCCGTCCTCTGCTACGACCCGGATCGCGCGGGGCAAACCGCCGCCGAGCGCAGCTCGGAACTGCTGGTAAGCGAAGGGTTCGACGTCAACGTAGTGCAGTTACCCGGCGGCGAAGACCCCGACACCTTTATCCAGAAGCAAGGACGCGAGGCGTTTGTCGCCCAGCTCAAGCGATCGCGGCCGTATCTGGAGTTCCTGCTCGACCGTGCGGCGGCCGAGCACGATCTGACTCGCGACGACAGCCGCCGCGATTTCTTGCGGAAAATGCTGGGCGTGGCGGCCCGCATTCCCGACCCGGCGGCGCGCGATCAATTTGCGGATCGGCTGGCGCACAAGGCGAGGGTCACGGAAGCGGTGGTTCGAGCCGAAATCAGGAAAGCAGCCGGATCGCGCAAGACCGAGCTTCCCGTCGAGCGCGTGCCGACGCTGCAAGGGAACATTCGCAAGGCTGAGAAAGGGCTCATCTGGACGCTCGTGCATCAGCCGGCGGCGGCGGTGGCCTCGCTCAAACAGCTGGAACCAGAAGACTTGCAAGGACTTAGCACCGAAAACCTGCTCAGGACCGCCCGCGAGCTCGACGTCCGCGCCGAAGATGTGCCGACGACGCTCATGGAGCGTCTAAGTACTCAGGAGGCTGAACTGCTGGCCTCCGTTGCGGCCGAGCCATCACCGCCGGCCGTCCTCCCGGATCTCTGCGTCGTGGCTCTGAAGTTCGTCCGGCTCGAACGCGAGCTGGCCGAGGTCCAACGTGAGCTCAACCGCTTGCAAAACATGGGAGATACGGGCCCCGCGGCAATGACGCTGCTGGCCCGGAAACAGCTGATGGTCCGGGCGCTCGAGGCCATGAAACCACCGAAAGAGTTACAATGAAGGGCTCTACTACTCCGAGGACCAATCCGACTATGGCCGTCGCGCTTGAAGACAAGTTTGATGAAGTTCGCCAACTGATCGTCATCGGCAAGGAAAAGGGCTACCTCCTTTACGACGAAGTCAACGATCTGCTGCCCGCGGACCTCACCGCCAACCCGGAGGATCTCGAAGAGCTCCTCGCGGTGTTTGCCAGCGCCGGCATCGACCTGGTCGACTCGGAAAAGGGCTACAAGCTCGAACGCGAAGGCATCGAACGCCACGAGGGTCCGGAAGGCGAAGGCCCCGAGCTCGATCTCACCCCGGGCGCGCTCGACAAGACCAACGATCCTGTCCGCATGTACTTGCGCGAGATGGGCACCGTGCCGCTGCTCACGCGCGAAGGCGAAGTCGAGATCGCCCGCCGCATCGAGCGCGGCAAGCTGTCGGTGATCAAGTCGATCTCGCGCATGCCGGCGATCACCAAGGCGGTGATTCGCATGGGCGACCAGCTGCGCGCCGGCGAGCGCACCATTCGCGAGCTGGTGATCTTCAACGACGAGGAAATCACCGACGACCGCATCGAGGAGCGCGCGCAGCAGTTCCTCAAGCAGGTCGACGTGGTGCGCAAGGCGCGGCTGAACGTCGAGAAGCTCGACGAAAAGCTCGACACGGTGCCGCGCGCCGACAAGCGCAAGTACCGCCGCGCGCGCTGGAAGGTGATGCGCGCCCAGGTCGAGACCTCGCGCTACATCCGCCTGATCGAATTCACCGAGCCGGTCAAGCGCCGCCTCGTCGAAGAAGTGAAGGACATCGTCGAGCGCGTCTCGAAGCAGCAGCGCGAGCACGATCGCCTGAAGAAAGAGCTCAACCTCAAGAACCGCAAGCCGAAGCTGAAAGAGGACGAGCGCAAGACGATGACCAAGCGCATGAACGATCTCAAGGCCGAGATCAGGCAGCGCACCGAGGACCTCGAAGAGAGCGTCGATCACCTCCGCCACGTGCTCGAAGTGATCATGCGCGGCGAAGCGCAGGCCGAGCAGGCCAAGAAGGAGCTGGTCGAAGCCAACCTGCGCCTCGTGGTCTCGATCGCCAAGAAGTACACCAACCGCGGCCTGCAGTTCCTCGACCTGATCCAGGAAGGCAACATCGGCCTGATGAAGGCGGTGGACAAGTTCGAGTACCGGCGCGGCTACAAGTTCTCGACCTACGCGACGTGGTGGATCCGCCAGGCCATCACCCGCGCGATTGCCGACCAGGCGCGCACCATCCGCATTCCGGTGCACATGATCGAGACCATCAACAAGTTGATCCGCACCTCGCGCGCGCTGGTGCAGGAGCTGGGCCGCGAGCCGACCTCGGAAGAGATCGCCCGGCGCATGGACATCCCGGTGTCGAAGGTCCGCAAGGTGCTGAAGATCGCCCAGGAGCCGATTTCGCTCGAGACCCCGATCGGCGAAGAGGAAGATTCACACCTTGGCGACTTCATCGAGGACCGCACTGCGGTGTCGCCGTCGGAAGCGGTGATCAACCTCGACCTGAAGGAACAGACCGAGTCGGTGCTGAAGACGCTGACGCCGCGCGAAGAGAAGGTGATCAAGATGCGCTTCGGCGTCGGCGACGGCAGCGAACACACGCTCGAAGAGGTGGGCCAGAACTTCGCGGTGACCCGCGAACGCATACGACAGATAGAAGCCAAGGCCCTCAGAAAGCTACGGCATCCTTCGAGATCGCGTAAGCTGAGGGCCTTCTTAGAAGGCAGATCTTAGATCTCAGATCTCAGATCAATGTGAGATCTGAGATTTGAATTCTGAGATGCTTTGTGAGGGCCCATAGCTCAGTTGGTTAGAGCGGCCGGCTCATAACTGGTTGGTCCCTGGTTCGAATCCAGGTGGGCCCACTTTTAACTGGAATCATGTGCTGCCAGATCTTGAACGACTGATCCAACTGCAAGACATCGAAAGCCGGGCGGCGGTGGCCAGCAAAGCCATCGCAGAAGCGCCCGGCCGGATTGCCGCGCTCGATGCGCTGCTGCAATCCGCCACCGCCGCCCTCGCCGCCGCCAAGCAAGCCCTCGCCGACAATCACACCCATCGCCGCTCGATCGACAAAGACCTGATCTCGGCGCAGCAGCGCCAGGAGAAATACAAAGAGCAGCTGATGGCGGTGAGGACCAACGACGAGTACCGCGCCATGCAGCACCAGATCGAGGCGGTCGGCGCGGAAGTGCTGCAGCACGAAGAGCGCGTGCTGGTCAGCATGATGGAAGCCGACGACGTCAACGCGAGCATCAAGAAGGCCGAAGCGGCGCTGAAGGCGGCGCAGGCGAAGGCGACCGCGGAGCGATCGGCGATCGAGAGTGACGCGAAGGCGCAGCAGGCGGCACTCGCCGAATGCAACGCGGCGCGCGAGCGGGTGATCGGGGCGCTCGACAACAAGGGCGTGATCGACACGTTCCGGCGCATCGCGAAAGTGCGCGGCAGCGCGGTGGCGCGCGCCGAAGGCGAACGCTGCACCGTGTGCCAGGTCCGGCTGCGTCCGGCGGTGTTCGCGGAAGTCCGCCGGAACGATTCGATCGTGCAATGCGACAGCTGCAATCGCATCCTCTATTTCATCTCACCTCGGGCACCTCAGGCACCTGAGGCATCCGCCTCCGCTCGCGATCAATCAGGCGAGCTACGGCGGGACTCCGCCAAAGCGGCCGCCGGCCGCGACGGCGAGCCTCAGGCACCTTGATCACGGCGTATTTCGACGGCGGCGCCAGGAGCAATCCCGGGCCCGCCGGGTATGGCGTCCACATTGTCGACGACCAGGGAACGGTCCTCGCCGAGTTGCACGGCTCGCTCGGCATCGCCACCAACAACGTCGCCGAATACCACGGCTTGATCGCGGCGCTGCAGTGGGCGGTGGAGCACAACCTCACGCAACTTTCGATCAAGGGTGATTCGCTGCTGATCGTCGAGCAGATGCGCGGCAATTACAAAGTGAAGAACGAAGGCCTGAAGCCGCTCTACCTCCAGGCGCGCATGCTGGTCATGCAGATCGGCGACGTGACCTTCAGGCACGTGCCGCGCGAGCAGAACACGGAAGCCGACCGGCTGTCCAACGCCGGCATGGACGCCAATACCGCCTGATCGCGCTACACTGCCAGCGCGTATGACAGAGCGGGTGCAGGGCGGTCCGCCTTCGCCCTCGGCTTCGGCGAGACAAGGCGCGCGCGCGTTTGGCTGGTGCGTGCTGACCCTCGCGGTGCTGTTCTGGCCCGCCAGGGTCCCTGGAATCTTCGATGGCGCGCCCCTCGATGGCGGCTTCGAAGCGGTCGTCGTCGGCCTGCTCGTCCCGGCCCTGTGCTGGTTCCACTACCACTTGTTCCATGCCCGATCGGCGCGCGCGCTCGTCGTCGCGCTCGCGCTGCTGCGGCTGGCCGATGCGCAAATGACGCAAGGCGGCTGGTGCGTGCGTTTCGATACGCCCGCGCCAATCGTGCGGGGCAGCACCGGGCGCCCGCACAGCTGGGACGTTCGCGCCGACTGGCGCTCGCCGGATCCGGCATGTTCCGCGGTGATGACCAGCGGCTACGACGTGTTCAAGCGCTTCCCCGTCTGGTTCTACAACATGCCGCCCACCGACGCGAATCCTCCCACCGCCGACGATCGGCCGCCGTATGTCACGTTGAAGATGACCGTGGTCGGCTTCCTCGATGTGAAGGAGCAGGGCGCGCTCGATCTGCAAATCGGCCGTTATACGAAGACGTCGATGATCGTCGACGGACGGCCGGCGGACTCCAACGGCGAGTTGGCGTATCGCATCGACCTGGCGCCGGGACTGCATCTGGTGCAGATCGACAGCACGCTGCAGGGCAACGAGTGGCGGTTCGTGCCGTCATGGAACCAGGCGGTGATGGGTGCGGCCGGGTTCCCGCTGGCGACGATCGAGCGGCCCACGTCGCGCGATCGGGGATGGCTGCGCGCCAGCGTCGGCGGCTTGACGACGGGGCTGACCGCGATGTTCGTGATCGCGTGGCTGGTGAGCGCGCTTCGCGCCTGGGGTGACGTCACGACGCTGGTGTGGGCCGCGGCCGCGTCTGGGTGGCTCGCCTACCTTGCGCCGCGTCCGGGGAACGAATACGTCACCAGCGATCTGGCGCGCTGGTCGGTCACCGCGCTCGCCTTGGCCGCGTTGCTCCCGATTCGCGATCGCCTGCGCACGCTGCGCGGCGCCTTCGTCGTGATCGGCATTCCATGGCTGGTCTTGATCGGCGTGGGCGCGTTCGATCACCTCGCGAAGTTCTCGTTCTACGCCGGCGGCGACGATCAGTGGACCTTCCAGCGCGCCGCCTACCGCATCTACTTGCAGGGGTACTGGCTCGAGGGCGGTGAGCCGACGTTCTGGTTCCAGCCGGGGTACCGCTGGATCGCGGGCGCCCTGCACATGCTGTTCGGCGACTCGAGCCTCGGCGAATTTCATTGGGACGGCATTTGCCTCGCGATCATGGCGCTCTTCGCGCACGAGGTGGTGGCGCGCACCGCGGGCTTCAAGTGGGGGCTGGTCGCGGCTACGACGGTGCTCACGCTGGTGATAAACGGACCGCCGTGGCTGTACTGGGGCGTCGGCCTCTCGGAGCATGCCGCCGCCGGTTTCATCTACGCCGCGGCGTTGTCGGCGATCCTCGCCACGAGCTGGCGACTGCGGCTCGCGGCCGGAGTGCTGGCGGTACTCGGTTTCTTCGTGCGTCTCAACAACCTGCCGATCGCATTCGCCATCGCGTTGTTCGCGATCCCGCTCGACGTGCGGGTCCGCGACCTGTGGGGGCCACGCCACTGGCTGCCACGCGTGGAGTGGCACACGGCCGGCTTTGTGATCGGAGCGGCTGCCATTGGGATGCTGCTCTTTTCGCTGCGGACGTGGCACTACACCGGCGTCTTCTCGTTCTTCCAGGGCACGACGCTTGGCACCAACGCGATCTGGCAACCCGGCATGCCGATCGCCGAGGTGGCCTGGCGGATGGCGGATAGCGCCTGGATGGTGCTGTCGATGAACGATCCGCCGCGCTTCGTCTGGTTTGCGACGCCGATGGTGGCCGCGGCGGCAATCGCCGTGGCCGCGATCCTCGGCGCTCCTGTTGCACGAGACTTGCCGCTGTCGCTGGTGCTGTTTTTCCTCGCGGGGATCTCGGGCGCGCTCGTGGCGCGGGGCGTGGCCTATTCGGGCCGGTTCTCGACCATCCTGATCGGCAGCGCATGCGCGGTGACGGTGGGCGCCGTGGCCACCCTCGCGAGTGGTATAAGGTTCGGCGTCAACCAACAACCTGCGCCTCCGCGAGAGTCAACAGTGAGCAGTTAGCGTTAAGATGCGGCGAGGTCGTTCATCGCCGCACTTCTCTCACTCGCCTCTGTCGCCACTCTGACGTTCTCCGCGCCTGCAGGGTGGAAACCGGTGGCGACGTCTTCGTCGATGCGCGTCGCGCAGTTCGCGCTGCCGCGCGCGGCCGGGGATACCGCCGATGCCGATCTCGTCGTGTATTAATGATCAAAGCCGCCGCACTCGCCTTCGCGTTGAGCATGGCCGGCGCGCCAACGCTGCCCTCGGATCCGCTCGTCATCCGCGACTTCACGCTGCAGTTTGATCCGGCCGGCACTTTCTCTTTGACCGGCGCCGGCTGGCCGTCGATGGCGGGCTCGTGGCAGGCAAGCGGCGATCACGTGACGCTCGTGCTGCAGAACCCGCCGAAGGACTGCGCGAATCCCGGTGTCTATCAGTTCTCGGTGGATGCGCCGCGGGTCAGCTTCGCCCTGGTTGCAGACGACTGCGTGCCGCGGCGGATGATTCTCGATCGCAGCGAATGGCTGCCGCGTGGCGTGACCACAAACGTCGCACCACGACGCATTGTCCGCACCGCGGGCTCGGCGCGAGCGCCGCTGCCGGCCGCGGCCCGTGGCACCGGCCATTGGCCGCAGTTCCGCGGCCTCGAAGCCACCGGCGTCGTTGACTCGCCCTCGCCCACGGACCGTGCGGGCTTCGGCGGAGCAAGTCGGCAGAACCTTCCCGATCGCTGGAACCCCGCAACCGGCGAAAACATCTTGTGGCGCACGCTGATTCCCGGCCTCGCGCATTCCAGTCCCATCGTGTGGGGTGATGTCATCTTCGTCACCAGCGCGATCAGCGGCCGCAAGGACGCCACCTTCAAGCCGGGTCTCTACGGGGATGGCGACGCCTCCGACGATCGGTCGGAGCATCGCTGGATGCTCTATGCGATCGACAAGCGCACCGGCACGGTCCGATGGGCCCGCACGGCTGCGCAAGGCGCGCCGCGAAACAAGCGCCACATCAAGTCCACGTATGCGAGCAGCTCGCCTGCCACCGACGGCCGCATCGTGGTGGCATGGTTCGGCTCGCAGGGCATCCACGCCTACGACTTCAGCGGCGGCTTGCGCTGGTCGGTCGATCTGGGCCGCGTCGACATGGGCGCCTACGACATTCCCTCGTACGAATGGGGGCCGGCCAGCTCGCCGATCATCTGGAACGGCCTCGTGATCGTGCAATGCGACACCCAGGCGGATTCGTTCCTATTGGCGTTGAATGCGGAAACCGGGGAAACGGTCTGGAAGACCGATCGCCGCGAGCTGCCCTCGTGGGGCACGCCGACGATCGTCAATACGCCCGCGGGACCGGAGCTCGTCACCAACGCCTCGAACTACGTCCGCGGCTACGATCCGAAGACCGGGAAGCAGCTGTGGCAACTCGGCGGCAGCTCGAAGATCACGGCGCCGACGCCGATCTTTGCCGGCGGCCTGCACATCATCGCCAGCGGCCGCGCGCCGGAACGCCCGGTGTTCGCGGTGAAGCCAGGCGCGCGCGGCGATTTGACGCTGCCGAAGGACGCCACCTCGAGCGCGCATGTCGCGTGGAGCAAGACCGGACGCGGCTCCTACATGCCGACGCCACTCGCCTATCGCGGGCTGCTCCACGTGCTGGCCAACAACGGGGTGTTCGACGCCTACGACATCGCCAGCGGCAGGGAGATCTATCGACAGCGATTGCCGCTGGTCGGCAGCGGCTTCAGCGCTTCACCGGTCGCGGCAGACGGGAAGATTTATCTATCGAACGAGGACGGTGAGATGCTCGTGGTGGAGGCCGGTGAGACCTTCAAGCTTCTCGGCACCAACTCGATGGGTGAAACATTGATGGCCACGCCCGCGATTTCACAGGGCGTGATCTACGTGCGTGGCGCATCAACACTGTTCGCAATCGGGCGCCAATAGATGCCCGATCGTTAGCCTTTAGACGACCGAATTCTTGCCCAGCACCTGCCTGAAGACCACCATCGCCTTCTCCATGTCTTCCATTCTGCCGAGCGAGATGCGCGCGTAGGTCTTCTCCATCGGCGGGAAGTCGCGGCCGACGGCCACGCCCTGCGCGCGGCAGCCATCGCGGAACTCAACCGCGGGCCGGCGGATGTTCACGAAGATGAAATTGGTCTGCGACTCGGGTGAGTCGAAGCCCATCTCCTTGAACTGCGCCTGCGTCCAGTCACGGACCCGCTTGTTCTCCTGCCGCTCCCAGTCCATGTGCGCCGTGTCTTTGAGCGCGGCAATGCCGGCCACCGCCTGCAGCTCGTTGATGCTGCCCAGGCCCCACGCGCGTCCGACCTTCTGCATCGTCTCCGGCTGGCCGATCGCGTAGCCCATGCGCATGCCCGCCATCCCGTAGGCCTTGGAGAAGGTGCGCGAGATAAAGACGCCCGGCAGTTCCAGGGCCAGCTTCGCCATCGTGCCCGAACCTGGCGCCGTGGCGTATTCGAGATACGCCTCGTCGATCAGGATGCCCGTTTCGGGCGATCGCTCTTTGATGGTTCGCACCGCGCGCTCGATGTCGGCCGTCGTGTGAACGGTCGAGGTCGGGTTGTTCGGGTTGCACAGGAACACGAGGCCGGCGCCAAGAGCGCCGCGGATCATCCCCTCCAGATCGAGCCGCAACCGGGAGTCGACCGCAATCAGCTTGACCGGAGCCTTGATGCGCTGGGCCGTGCCCGCCGGCGAGCCGTAGGATGGATCACCAGAAACCAGCGCACGATCGCCCGAACAGTACGCCATGACCGCGGCGGTGAGGATTTCGCCGGAGCCGGTGGAGATGATGACGTTCTGCGGCTTGGCGCCGTAGGTCGCCGCGACCTGATCCACAAACGCGCTGACGTTAGGCGGTGGATAGCCAAGACCCAGTTCCTTCGACGGGTGCGACCTCAGGACCTCGATCACCTTCGGGCTTGGGCCCCTGAGGTTCTCGTTGCTGCTGAGACGAATGGCGGGAGCGCCCATGCCGCGCCGCCCGTCCCGCTGTGCCTCGCCGGCAAACGCCAGCAAATCCTCGCGGCCGTAACCAATGATGTGAGAAGCCGAGGCGACCGCTGCCCCGCCAACGCCAAGCCTCCAAACGAAATCACGACGTGAAAGAGCCATAAAGCCTGCCTCCTGCGTGGGGCATGGTAACACTTTTGGGTCCTGGGTCCTGGGTCCTGGGTCTTGGGTCTTGGGTCTTGGGTCCTAAGTCCTGTTTGTTAAGAACTTGAAAAGTACGTGGCCGTCGTGGAGACTCTCGAAAACACCCAGGAGTTGCCGATGAGCCTTCGCTATCGCGTCGTCGTCACCATTACGCTCGTAGTCGGGCTTCTCGTCACCGGCGCTGCGCGACAGGCGCCGGCCGACACGCGGTTCGAGAAGATCGCCGCGCTGGTGCAGGCGCAGATGGCGGCGCACAATGTGCCGGGCGTGGCGATCGGCGTCCTCGACGAGGGCCGCGTCACGACGCGGGCGTTTGGCGTGACCAACATCGACCATCCGCTGCCGGTCACCGACGACACCCTCTTCCAGATCGGCTCGATCAGCAAGACCTTCACCGGCACCGCCATGATGCGGCTGGTCGAGCAGGGCAAGGTCGAGCTGACCGCGCCGATTCGCCGTTATCTTCCGGAGTTTCGCGTTAAGGATGCCGAGGCGTCGGCGCGAGCCACCGTGCAGGACACGCTGACGCACATGGGCGGATGGGAAGGTGATTTCTTCGACGACCCCAGCAGCGGCGACGATGCGCTGCAGCAGCAGGTGGCGGGAATGGCGGCGCTCGAGCAGACCGGCAAGCCAGGTGAAATGTGGGGCTACAACAACGCCGGCTTCTACGCGGCGGGGCGGGTGATTGAAGTCATCACCGGCCAGCCGTTCGAGAAGGCGCTCAAGGCCAGCGTGCTGGATCCGCTGGGTCTCGAGGCCGCGTACTTTTTTCCCGCCGATGTGATGACGCGCCGGTTCGTCGTCGGCCATGCCGGCGCGAAGCCTCGCGTAATCGGGCCGTGGCCCGTGCCGCGGGCCGCCAATGCCGCCGGCGGGATCACCACCAACGTGGCGACCATGCTGAAGTACGCCGCGTTCCACATGGGCGACGGCACGAGCGCGACCGGCGAGCGCGTGCTCTCCGCGGCGACGCTGCAGCGGATGCGATCGCCGATCGTGCCCAAGGCCGGCAGCGATTTGTCGATGGGGCTCACCTGGCACCTCGGCAAGGCGGGCACCCTCGAGTTCGCCGAGCATGGTGGCGGCACCAACGGACAGATCTCGCACTTGCGTCTCGTGCCCAGCCGCCGGTTCGCGCTGGCCATCGTGACCAACTCCGGCGCCGGGAGCAATCTCAATGCGGCCGTCGTGCGTGCCGTGATGGACACGTACTTCGGCGTCCCCGACGTGCTGCCCGAGCGAATCACGGTGACCGGCAACGACCTCGCAGAGTACGCCGGCACCTTCCGTCGTCAGTTCGCGGACGTGGTGATCTCGGTTGATGGGGACGCCTTGAAACTCGAGACGAAGCCGAAGATGCCCGGCCTCGACGGGCGCGTGCCGCCGGCTGGCCCGCCGCAGCGGCTCGGTTTCTATGCGAAGGACAAGCTGTTGCGCCTGGAAGGCCCTGCGAAGGGTAGCGCTGCCGGCGAGTTTGTCCGAGGCCCCGACGGCAAAGTGGCCTGGCTGCGCATGAGCCGCATCCTGCGCCGCGTCACTTAGCGGCGCGTTCGTCGAACATCTCGCGGACGCTCGCCACCCAGAGCAGCCACGCGGCGTAAAGCCGCGGATAGGCGAAGAGTACGGACCAACCGGCGGTGAAACGCTCGGCGGTGATCTCGAGCGGGATGATCAGCAGGGTGCCGATGAGCGCGAGCTCCCAGGGCCGCAGCGTGATCAACACCAGTGGAATGCCCATCAACACGAAGTGCACTTCCGCGGCGGCAGGTTGTGTGAGAACCGCGAGTACGGCGGCGGCAGCGAGCCAGGGTTCGGGACGCCGGCATCTCGGCGCGGCGATCGCGGCCAACAGCATGGCGCCGCCGGTGAGCAACGCTGGAAGGATGAACGCGACCGGAGCGCAATTCGCGGCCGGCGACGGGTTCCACACCGGATCGGCCACGCACAGCCGCCGGAACAGGCTCAATGTCGTCTGGTAGGCGGTCACCGAGCCGGACGGACGATTCACAAACGCCCGGACGTGATCCGGAAAGACCAGCCACATTGACGGATCGATCAGCGGTGTTATCGACAGGGCGATCACGATCGCAACGATGGCCGCCATCGCCAATGCGCGCCAGCGGCGCCGCACGGCAAGCAGCACGATCAGCGCGACGCCACCGAGCTTGAGTGCCAGCAGCGTTCCCAACACCGCGCCGCCGGCGCGGTCACGGCCGCGCGCGATCAAGACGACCGCAGCAGCGAACAACGCAAACACGAACAGGTACCCCTGCCCAATGCGCAGGTTGGTGAACACTGCCGGCGCCAGCAGCACCAGCAGTGTGACGGCGATCCCGATCTGCCGGCCGCGGCGCGCCGACCATTGTGATAGCGCCATGACTGCCGCCAGGAAAGCGAGCAGCGACGAGACCAGCCACACCGCGCGCGCGGTGCGTGCCTCGAGCCATGCGAGGGGCGCGGCCATCAGCGCCATCGGCGGCGGATTAGGCGTGAAGATCTCGCGGACGCTGCTGCCCGTGATGCTCTGCACATACGCACCGAACCAGCGATCGTCGTAGGCCTGCGGACCGAGCTCGCCCGTCACCAGCAATTTCGACGCGGCGTAATACGCCACGAAGCCGTGCGTGACCGAACGAACGGAAAAGAACGTGAACGCCGCGAGGACCACTACTGCGAAGGCCCACGCGATCGACTGGCCGCGTGTCATCAGGATGGGGCGATTCTACGCTGGCGGCGGAACCACGACGAGCGCCGCCATGCGGCCGGCCTGCTCGCCCATCACTCGATACGAAGCAAACACGTCGGGATGCGCGACAGTACTAAGGCCGCAGCTGAAGACGCGATCGGCCGTCATGCCTGCCGCGATCAGTTGATCGGTGTTCGCACGCCACAGATCAAGGTGAGGCTTGCCGGGAGCCGGGAGCGGGGAGCCGGGAGCGGACATCCTTGAACGAATAAACCAACGATCGATATCAGCCGCCGGATGGCCGGCGTCGGCGAACGCAGCGATCAAGTTGTCGCCGACTTCGTAATCATCGGGCCCGACGCTCGGTCCAATTGCGGCGATCAGATCCTCGGGCCGCGAGCCGAACTCGCGGCGCATCGCGTCGATCGCCGTGGGCCCGACGCGCGCGCACGTGCCTCGCCATCCCGCATGCACCGCGGCGGCCGCACCATGCCGGCGATCGACGATCAGGATGGGCACGCAGTCCGCCACCGTCACCGCGAGGACCAGCCCGGGATGATTCGACGCGACGGCATCGCCGTCGGGCGGCATCCCGGCGGCGCCTTCGGGCACTTCCCCGCACCGCAGCACCCGCACCGTGTTGCCGTGAACCTGCTTCACGCGCATCAGGCGATCGGGCGACGCACCCACCGATGCGACCGCTGCGTTCCAGCTCTCCGTATCGGGTAACTCCAGTTGCTTCGAGGTAAACAAATGTTGCGCGTCCGTTTCAAGACGACGGCAACGCAAGGCAAAGCCCCAAGGCTCACGGCTCCAATGAAATGCGGGATCGGGCGGCGGCAATGTCATCGCCGGCGGGTGCTCCTCCGCGCAACCACGGTTGTCATGCGCCGGGCGAGGTCGCGAATAATCGCGGGATTCCGGCGGGTTCGTTCTGGCATCACCTTTGATGATGTGCCAGTCCGTAACGACACAACAAGGCGGGTTCCGAACCCGCGGGACTGGAGACACAAATGGTGGTCAAGATCATGCCGAACGATAAAGGTGCGCCTTCGGGCAAGCTCGCGGACGCCGAAGTGCATTTCACCGATGGCGAGATGGAGGGGTTGAGGCTGCTGGGGTTCGCGGTGTGGGAACGCCGCAACGGGCCCGGCCGCAACGTCACCTTCCCCGCCCGCACCTACTCGGTGAACGGTGAGCGTCGCAGCTTTGCGCTGCTGCGCCCGGTCAGCGATGCGGCGAATACGCAGAATCGCGTGCGCGACCTCGTGCTGCAGGCCTATGCCGACCACGAGGCGCGGGCCGCGGTGGCCAGCTGAAAGGCGAAAGCCCGCCGCCTGCTGTCGTGCCGGTGATGCATGAAGGATGCTCAGTTGAGCACTGGCAGCAGGCGCGCGTTCTCTTTCGCCCGCTTCGGCGGCAGCGTCCATTCCGCGCGGGTGCTCTTCTCGTACTCGCCGCGGAAGAACGCGTCCTTCATGCCGCCGTCGATGATGCTCCACGGCAGCACGGGATCGTGCGTGCGATCGCGGTAAATGTAGAAGTCGCCATCGAGATCGGCGTCGGCCAGGGCCTTGCGCCACTGGCCGCCGTTGGCCTCGGCCAGCTCGATTGCCGGCGCGATGCGGCGATCGCCGAGCGACAGCAGCGCCTGGTAGTAGGAGTGCCGCTCGCTCTTGATGTTGAAGTAGACGTTGTCGATGCCGGCGACGAGCGAGCGCAGGCGCTTCATCTTGCGCTCGATGACGTCGGTCCGTTCCATCGGCAGCCATTGGTAGGCGGTGCCGGGTTTTGGCACCAGCGGATTCACGCTGGCCACGATGCGGCCGATGCGGCCGCGCGCGCGGGCGTGCTTGAGCATGATCTCGTGAAGCTGGAGGGTCAGGTCGCGGATGGCCACCAGGTCGTCGTCTTCTTCCGTGGGGAGGCCGATCATGTAATACAGCTTCAGGCTCTCGATGCCGGTCGAAAAGATCAGCTCGGCACGATCGAGGATCTCCTCGTTGGTCACCGTCTTGTTGATCACGCGGCGCAGCCGATCCGATCCGGTCTCCGGAGCGATGGTCAGCGTGCGCTCGCCGCTCTCCTTGAGCAGCGACACGATGGTCGGCGTGAGGTCGTCGAGGCGCAGCGACGCGGGGCTGATCGAATAGCCCATGTCCTTGAGGCTGCGCAGGATGTGCTCGATCTCGGGGTGATCGCACAGGGCGATCGACACCAGTCCGGCGCGCGACGAGTGCGCGCGGGCCGTGCGTGCGAGCTCGAGGATCCGATTGGCCGGAAAGGCGCGGACCGGCAGGTAGTTGTAGCCGGCCCAGCAGAACCGGCACAGGTTCGCGCAGCCGCGCACCACCTCGACGAGGAAGCGGGAGCCGAACTCGGTATCGGGCGTGAAGATCGTGGTCGTCGGCGGATCCACGGCGTCGGTGCTCTTGAGCGCGGCCTTCCGCACCACCGGCGGCGCGCCGGTGCCTTCGCGCGGCACGTAGCGCGCGATGGTGCCGTCGGCGCCGTATTCGACGTCGTAGAACGACGGGATGTAATAACCGCGGGCCTGCGCCAGGCGCAGCAGTTGCTCGCGGCGAGAGGAGGTGCCAAACGCATCGACCAGCGCCGGCACCAGGGCTTCACCTTCGCCGGCGGCGATCACGTCGGCGAACATCGCGAGCGGCTCGGGATTGACGAACGTCACCGCGCCGCCGATGACCACGAGCGGATGCGTGTAATCACGATCCGCGGCGCGCAGCGGCACGCCGGCAAGCCGCAACATCGTCAGCACGTTGGTGTAGTCCCATTCGAACGACACCGAGAAGGCGATCACGTCGAAGTCGGCGACCGGCGTCTGCGATTCGAGCGTGACGATGCGCGTGCCGGCGTCGCGCAAGGCGGCCAGCTCCTGCTTCGGCGGCAGGAACGCGCGCTCGCACACGATGTCGGGGTGGTCGTTGAAGAGACGGTAGATCGTCTGGAAGCCGAGGTTCGACATCCCGACGAAATAGGTGTTCGGAAAAATCAGCGCGACGCGAAGGCGGTTGGCGTGCGGCTTGCGCACGTAGCCGACCTCGCGGGAAAGGATGTCCTGTGCGATCTCTCGTTGGTGCCGGGCTTTCATGTAGGGCCCAGGGAGTCGTCGAGCTGTGCTTGCGCCGCCGGCGCTCGCGGCACCCCTGGATCTCTCTACTCTATCAGCCCTGCATTCGGTCGATGCCTGCTGTGCCTTCCGCCTTCGCGCTGCGCGCTTCGGCGGACACGTCTGCGGCCTACCCCTCGTTGCGCCGGAGGAAGGCCGGCACCTCGAGATCGAGGTTCAAGTCGAATTCGCCCGGAACCGAGGGTGTGGCCAGGGGGATATCGGTCTGGCCCACGGCCACCGCCTTGGGTGGTGACAGCGGCATCTCGAGCGATGGGCGGCGCGCGATCGTGGTGCGGGGTTGCACCACGGATGGGGCGGCCTCGTTCGAGCGCGTCTGAGGAGACGAATACGCGGTCATGTCCACGGGCGTCTGCATCGGCGCCGCCGCGGGCGTCGAGCGATCCGTCCTCACGTGATCGAATCCGGTGGCGATCACCGTGATCTTCACCTTGTTCTTGAGTGCCGGGTCGACGACCGCGCCAAAGATGATGTTGGCGTCTTCGTGCGCCGATTCCTGGATGATGGTCAGCGCCTCGTTGACTTCGAGCAGCGACATGTCGGGGCCGCCGGTCACGTTGATGATCACGCCGCGCGCGCCCTTCACCGACGCGTCCTCGAGCAGCGGGCTCGAGATGGCGCGGTTGGCGGCATCGATCGCGCGCGTGTGGCCCTCCGCCATCGCGGTGCCCATCATCGCCACGCCCATGCCCGACATGATCGTCTTGACGTCGGCGAAGTCGAGGTTGATCAGTCCGGGCACGAGGATCAGATCCGAGATGCCCTGGATCGCCTGCCGCAGCACATCGTCGGCGGTGACGAAGGCGTCGAGCATCGACGTGTTGCGGTCGATCACGCTCAACAGCCGCTCGTTGGGGATGGTGATCACCGTGTCGACGGCCTCGCGCAGCGACTCGAGCCCCATCTCGGCCTGCCGGAAACGCTTCCGGCCTTCGAACTTGAACGGCTTGGTGACCACGGCGATGGTCAGCGCGCCGAGCTCGGTGGCCAGGCTCGCAATCACCGGCGCCGCGCCGGTGCCGGTGCCACCGCCAAGACCCGTGGTCACGAACACCATGTCGGCGCCCGAGAGGGCCTGGATCAGGTTGTCGGTGTCCTCGAGCGCCGCCTGGCGCCCGACGTTGGGATCGGCGCCGGCGCCGAGCCCCTTGGTCAGCTTGCCGCCAATCTGGATCTTCACCGGCGCCGGGTTCGCCTTCAGCGCCTGCGCGTCGGTGTTGGCCACCATGAACTCGACGCCGGAGATGCCGGCCTGCACCATTCGCGACACGGCGTTGCTGCCACCGCCGCCGACGCCGATCACTTTGATCCGCGCGCCCATACGCGCTTCCTCATCGAGCGTGAGCCGCATCGCCTCGAAGCCGTCCTGGTCCGCCATCGTGCCTCCTGATCGTGTCGCCATCTTTGTCGCCCCGTGGGGTTCGAATTTCCGGATCCCGGATCCCGGATCCCGTCCCTAGAAGAATTCCTTGAATACCGTCTTAAGCCGTCCCATGACGCGCGTGAGGGCGCCACCACCTGCGCTCGACGTCGCCGGGGTGCGATGCCGCGACGCGTACATCACCAGCCCCACGGCCGTCGCGAATGCCGGATTGCTGACGTGATCCGCGAGCCCGCCCACGCCGACCGGCGTGCCGCGGCGAATCGGCAGGTCGAAGATCTGTTCGGCGATTTCCGACATGCCCTCGAGCTGCGCGCCGCCGCCGGTCAGCACCAGCCCCGAGTTGAGCGACTTCTCATACCCGGCCTTGCTGATCTCGTCCCAGATCAGGTGAAACATCTCCTCGGCGCGCGGCTGCAGGATGTCCGACAGGATGCGGCGCGCCATCACGCGCGGCCGGCGGCCGCCGACGCTGGCCACCTCGATGGTCTCGTCTTCCTCGACCATCGACGACAGCGCGCAGCCGGCGCGGCGCTTCACTTTCTCCGCATCGGGGATCGGCGTGCGCAAGCCGACGGCGATGTCGTTGGTGAAGTGGTCGCCGCCGACGGCGATCACCGCGGTGTGCCACAGGCTGCCGCGTTCGAAGATCGCCAGGTCGGCGGTGCCGCCGCCGATGTCGATCACCGCCACGCCGAGCTCTTTCTCGTCGCTGGTGAGCACGGTCTCCGACGCGGCGAGCTGTCCGATCACGGTGTCCATCACCTCGACGCCGGCGCGGTTGACGCACGCCACCAGGTTCTGCGTGGCGGTCTGGCTGCCGGTGATGATGTGCACGTTGACCTCGAGCCGCGCGCCCGTCAGCCCCACCGGCGCGCCGATCCCTTCCTGCTCGTCGACCACGAAATCCTGCGGCAGGACGTGAAGGATCTCGCGGCCGGCCGGCAGCGACACCGCGCGCGCCGCATCGATCGCGCGCCGGACATCGTCTCGCGTCACCTCGCGGTTCTTGCCGGCCACCGCCACCACGCCGCGGCTGTTGAAGCCCTTGATGTGCGGACCGCTGATCGCCAGGTGCACCGAGCCGACCTCGACGCCCGCCATGAGCTCCGCCTCTTCGATCGACTTCTTGATCGAATCGACGGCGGCCTCGAGGTTGACGACGACGCCGCGCTTCAGTCCCTTCGATTCGGCGACGCCAATGCCAATGACGTCGACGCCGCCGTCATCGAGCAGCTCGCCCACCACCGTGCAGGCCTTGGCGGTGCCGATGTCGAGGCCCACCACGTAGCGTTCCTGTCGTGCCAAACGATCCTCCTGTTTACTTCTTCGCCGCCGCCGGCCTGGCCGGACGGACGTACAAACGCTCGTCGAAGCGCAGATCCACGTAGTCCATCCCCTGCACGCGCTCGCGGAGCGTCGGGGCGAGATCGATGTACTGCTGGAGCCGCGCGACGAAATCCGACTCGCCCAGCCGCAGCAACACCGTGTCGTCGTCCAGGATCGCGACCGCATCGTGCAGATCCGACACGTCGAGCTGCGACACCTTCTTCGCAATCTCGGGACGAGCCGACCACGCGCCGATCACGCGTGCGGCAAACTCGGCGCGGGCGAGGTCCACGATCGAGCCGCCCTCCTGCGGCGACGCCGCGAGCCCGTCGATGATCGGCAGGTCGATGTCGGCGTACGCCGGTCCGTACTCGTCGACGATCACGCCCTTGCCGTCGATCAGGTACAGCGCCGTGCCGATGCGGCCGATGCCCATCGGCCGTCGTTCGTGGATGATGATCTCCACGGTGGATGGCAGCACCCGGCGGATCGTCGCGCTCTCCACCCACGGGGACGCCAGCAGCTTCTGCTGCCACTCAGCGAGGCTCACGGCGAGAATGTTCTGCCCCCGCAGGCCGTCGACCAGCGCGAGCACCTCTCCGGTCGAGAGCCGCTCGTGGCCGCGCACCGCCATGTGGCCGATTTGCAGAGACGGCGCCGCGGCGACCAGCGTCACGCCGCGATACGCGGCGTACCCCAGCACCACCACGAAGATCAGCAGCTTCACCGCGAACCACGCGTGTTTCGACGCGGCGCTGCGCTTGCGTGACGGCTTCACGTGCGCGCGCCGGAAACGCTTGTCGGTGGCCACTGCCTGGCCCACACCCTGCCGAAGAAGGCCGGTCATCCTGAGCCCTTCTTCGCCGCGTAACGGCTCTGCAGCTCGGCGAGGAGCGCCGTGGCGAGGCCGCCGATCGATCCGGCGCCGAGAGTGATGACCAGATCGCCGGGACGCGCGAGGTCGGCCACGCGGCCGGCCATGTCGGCCAGTTGCGGTACTACATGCACCGGCGTGGGCCGCGCCTGGTTCACAGCGGCCGCGAGCGCCTCGATCGTGACGCCAGGGATCGGATCTTCACTGGCGGCGTAGATATCGGTGAGCACCACTTCATTGGCGGCGGCCAGGGCGGTGCCGAACTCCGCCAGCAGATCGCGCGTGCGCGTGTAGCGATGCGGCTGGAACGCCACGACGATGCGCGGCGGGTTGGCGGCACGAGCCGCGGCCAGCACCGCGGCGATTTCGGTGGGATGGTGACCGTAGTCGTCGATCACGGTGATGTTGTTGATGACGCCGCGATGTTCGAAGCGCCGCTCGGCGCCGCGGAACTCCGCGAGCGCGCTCGCGATTCTCGCGAATGGCACGTCGAGCTCGAGGCCAACGGCGACGGCCGCAAGCGCGTTCTGAACCGAATGACGGCCCGGCACCGACAGCGTCAACGGTCCGAGCGTGGCCGTGCCGGCGCCGCCGCGACGCTCGTGCCGCTCGATCGTGCAGCGCGATCCAAAGCCCTCAAGCTGGACATCCTTCGCAAAGATGATTGGGTACGCTGTCTCAGTGTGGTGTCCGGCTTCCTGGCCCGCCGAAGCGTCTCCGCGAAGGCGGCTAGCCGGATTGACTCCATAGGTAATCACCCGGCGCTGAAACTTCGGCATCACCGCGTAAAGCTCCGCATCATCGGCACACGCCACCACCGCGCCGTAGAACGGCACCTTGTTGGCAAAGTCGATAAAGGCCTGCTGCAAGTCTGCGAAGCTCCCGTAGGCGTCCAGGTGTTCGCGATCGATGTTCGTAATCACCGCAATCGATGGCGACAGCTTCAGGAACGAGCGATCGCTCTCGTCTGCTTCCGCCACCATGTAGTCGCCGCTGCCCAGCCGGGCGTTACTGCCAAACGCGCTCAACCGGCCGCCGATCACCGCCGTCGGGTCGAGACCGGCCCGTTCGAGCACGAGCGCGATCATCGAGGTCGTGCTCGTCTTGCCGTGCGCGCCGGCCACCGCGATCCCGAAGCGCAGCCGCATCAGCTCGGCCAGCATCTCGGCGCGCGGGATCACCGGGATCCGCCGCGCGCGCGCTTCCACCACCTCGGGGTTGTCCGGCCGCACCGCCGACGAGTAGACGACCACGTCGGCGTCCCCGACATTCGCCGCCGCATGACCCGCCGTCACCGTCACGCCCAACGACTCGAGCCGATCGGTCACCGCCGATCGCTTCGCATCCGAGCCCGAGACGACGAAGCCGAGGTTCGCAAGCAGCTCCGCGATGCCGCTCATGCCGATCCCGCCCACGCCCACGAAGTGGACCCGCCGCGTCTTACCCAGCACCGCGCCCACCCTGCCCTGAGCGAGGTTGACTCCGCTCGCGGAGTCGACCGCGTCGAAGGGCCAGCTGCTCGACGCGATCGGCAATCCGCTGGGCGGCATCCGGCCGCGCCAGCCGGCGCGCCGCGATCGCCATCCGGCGCCGCCGCTCCCCGTCGCCAACCAGATCGGTCATGGCCGCGGCGAGCGTGTCGCCCGTCAGCTCCCGCTCCTCCAACGCCACCGCCGCGCCGGCCCGCGCCACCACGTCGGCGTTCCGCCGCTGGTGGTCGTCGGTTGAATTCGGCAACGGCACCAGGATCGCGGGCGTGCCCGACGCGGCCAGCTCGGCGAGAGTCGTTGCCCCCGCGCGACAGATGACCACGTCGGCGGCCTTCATCTCTCGGTCGATTTCGTAGATGAAGGCCTCGACGCGGGCCGCCAGGCCGGCGCGTTGGTACGCGGTGCGCACCAGATCCAGATCGCGCTCGCCGGTCTGGTGGGTGATCGCAAGGCGTATCCCGGAGGCTGCCAGCCGCGCCGCTGCCTCCACCATGGCCACGTTGATCGCGTGCGCCCCCTGAGAACCGCCAAAGATCAGAACCCTCGCCGCGTCGTGCGGCCTGCCCTGAGCGAGATCGACACCGCTTGCGGTGTCGATCGAGTCGAATGGGTCATTCAGCTCCTCGTTCTGCGCCGGAAAAAACTCGGGGCGCACCGGATTGCCGGCCACAAATCCCGTCCGCGGGAAGTACGCCAACGCGGTCTCGAAATTCACCGCCGCCGCGCGGACCACGCGCGCCAGCAGGCGGTTGGTGATGCCCGGCAACGCGTTCTGCTCGAGCAGCATCGTCGGATAGCCTCGCGCCGCAGCGAGCGCGAGCACCGGCCCCGACGCGAACCCGCCCACGCCGATCACGACGTCGGGACGCCGCTTCGACAGCACGCGCCACGCGCCGGCGGCCGCGACGGGCAGCAGCAGGAACCCGCGCGCGCGCTCGAGCCGAGACTTGCCCTTCAGACCCGCCACGCGAATCAGATCCAGCGCAAAGTTCTCGCGCGGCACCACCCTCGCCTCGATGCCCTGCGCCGTGCCGACAAACGTCACTTCCGTCGACGGGTCGCGCCGCACCAGCTCGCGCGCCAGCGCGATGCCCGGGTACAGATGCCCGCCGGTTCCCCCTCCTGCGATCAGGACGCGCACCAATCACGCGGCTCCCGTCTCCATTTGCGAGTGCTGTGAGATGTTCAGCAGCACGCCGACCCCGAGCAGGTTGATCAACATCGACGACCCGCCGTTGCTGACCAGCGGCAACGGAATCCCCTTGGTCGGCAACAACCCGAGCACGACGCTGATGTTCACCAACGCCTGCAGCACCAGCATCATCGTGATGCCGAGAGCGAGGAACGCGCCGAAGCTGTCGGGCGCGCGCATCGCCGTGCGCAGGCCGCGCCAGCCAATCACGCAGAAGCACAGCACCACCATCGAGGCGCCGAGCAGTCCCGTCTCCTCGGAGATCACGGCGAAGATGAAATCGGTGTGCGGCTCGGGCAGGTAGAACAGCTTCTGCACGCCGCTCATCAGGCCCTTGCCGAACACGCCGCCGGTGCCGACGGCGATCAGCGACTGGATGATCTGAAAACCGTCGCCGAGCGGATCGGCCCACGGATCCAGGAACGTCAGCAGGCGCCGCCGGCGATAGTCGGCCTGCATCATGATCACGTAGAACGCCGGCAGCATCAGCAGCCCGGCGCCGAGCAGGTAGCGATAGCTAATCCCCGCGGCGAACACCATCACGCCGATCACCGCCAGCAGCGACACCGCGGTGCCGAAGTCGGGCTCGAGCAGGATCAGCCCGGACAGGACGCCGACGATCACGCCGATCGGCACCAGCGAATATCCCAGCTCGTTGATGCGGTGCCGCCTTCGTTCGAGGATGAGCGCCGTGAACATGATGGCCGCCAGCTTGGCGAGCTCCGACGGCTGGATGCCGAAGCCGCCGACGCCGAACCAGCGGCGCGTGCCGTTGATCGGGCGCGCGAACAGGACGGCGATCAGCATGAAGCCGACCACGCCGAGCAGGATCCAGATCAGGCGATCGTTGCGGTAGGCGCGATAGTCGATGCGCATCACGATCGACAGCACGGCCACGCCCACCGCGGCCCACATCATCTGGCGGGTCACGAAGAGATAGGGCTGCTGAAAACGCTCCAGCGCGACCAGCGCCGAGGCGCTGTAGACCATGACCACGCTGGCGCAGATCAGCGCCAGCGTCGCCAGGAACAGCCACTTGTCAGATTGCAGCTTCCTTGCCATACTCCCTGCCCCCTGCGACCAGGGGATTAAAGTTCGACCGCGTTCACTCGATACAAAGGGTGCGCGTCGCTCGTCCGCCATAGCCTTTCGGCGACGGCGGAAAGCAGTCAGTAGTCGCCAGTCGATCGGGGAATTCGGACACCAGCCTCGCAGACCGGGGCAGCCTGCGCTCCCAGCGACCAGCTCCTAATTGCCGCCAACCGGCTGACGACTACTCACTGCTCCTCACGCTTCGGTGATCAGCTTCCGAACCTCCTCTTTGAATTTGCGGCCGCGTTCCGCGTAATCCGTGAACATGTCGAAGCTCGAGCACGCCGGCGCCAGCAGCACCACGCCGTCGGGCACCGCGAGATCCCACGCGCGCCGCACGGCGTCGGCGAGCGAATCCGCTTCCACCACCGGCACCACGTTCTTGAGCGCGGCGGTCACCATCGGCCGCGCCTCGCCGATGGCCACCACGGCGCGCCCATGCGCGCGCAACGGCTCCGCGAGATCCGCAAATTCGCCGCCCTTGAACTTGCCGCCGATGATCGCGACGACCTGGTCGAAGCTCTCGATCGACCTGGCCGCCGCGTCGATGTTGGTGGCCTTCGAGTCGTTCACGAAGCGCACGCCGCCGCGCGACGCGACGATTTCCATGACGTGCTCGAGCCCGTGAAAGCCCTCGAGCGCCCTGGCGAGTGACGCGCCGGATGCGCCGGCCAGGTGGCTGATCGCGGTGGCGGCGGCCACGTTGCTCAGCATGTGGCGCCCCTGCAGGTGCACCGCGGCGATCGGCAGCAGGGGAATGTCGCCTTCCGAGGTGCGCTGCCACACGAAGCCTCGGCCGACGTGCACATCTGCCGGCTGTTCGACTCCGAACGTGACCACGCGCGCGCGAACGTGTTGTGTCATCTCGATGGCCTCCGGGCTGTCGGCGTTCACGACCGCCCAATCCTGGGAACCCTGGTTCGCAAAGATGCGGAGCTTCGCCGCCGCGTACGACGCCTGGTCTGGATGCCGATCGAGGTGATCGGGCGAAAAGTTCAGAAGCGCGGCAATCCACGGCCGGAACGTGTCGATGGTCTCGAGCTGGAAGCTGCTCGCCTCGATCACGTGCACCGTGTCGGCGGTCGACGAGTCGACCTGCGCGCTGACGGGATAGCCGATATTGCCGCCGACCAGGACGCGCTTGCCGGCCGCTTCGAGCATGCGTCCGACCAGCGTCGTCGTGGTCGACTTTCCCTTCGTGCCGGTGATCGCCACGATCGGTCCGCGCAGCCAGCGCGAGGCGAGCTCGAGCTCGCCGATCACCGTGACGCCGGCCGCCCTGGCGCGGGCGATCTCGGGCAGATCGATGGGCACGCCGGGGCTCAGCACCACCAGATGCGAGGATTCAAAGGTGGCGGTGACGTGTCCGCCGAGCTCGAGCGCCACGCCGGCCGCGCGCAATTCCGCTTCTTCGGGGATCTGCGGCTTGCGATCGGTCAGCGTGACGTGCGCGCCGCGGCGCGCGAGCAGGTGCGCTGCGGCCACCCCGCTCCTCGCGGCGCCCACCACCAGCACCTTCTGCCCGCTCACGGTGAAGTCCTGTGCCGTCATCGCAGTTTCAACGTCGTCAAACTGAACAGCGCAAAAATGATCGCGACGATCAGGAAGCGCGTGATGATCTTGGGTTCCGCCCATCCGCTCAATTCGAAGTGGTGATGGAGCGGCGCCATCTTGAACACCCGCTTACCGCGCAATTTGAACGACCCCACTTGAATCACCACCGACGCGGCCTCGATCACGAAGATCCCGCCGACGATCACCAGCAGCAGCTCCTGCTTGATCAGGATCGCGACCGTCGCGATGGCGCCGCCGAGCGCGAGCGAGCCGACATCGCCCATGAAGATTTCCGCGGGGTGCGCGTTGTACCAGAGAAAGCCGAGGCTCGCGCCGACCAGCGCGCCGCAGAAGATCGTCAGCTCACCGGCCGGCGCGAACCGAACCAGCAGCAGGTACTCCGCGAACACGCGGTGACCGGTGATGTAGGCGAGCGCGGTAAACGCGGCCGCGGCCACGGCGAAGGTGCTGATCGCGAGACCATCGAGGCCATCGGTGAGATTGACGGCGTTGCTCCACGAGGCCAGGAACAACGCCGCGAACGGCAGGTAGAGCCAGCCGATATCGGGGATCAGCTGTTTGAAGAACGGGAAGATCAGCCGGGTGTTGTACAGGTTCTGGCCCGCCAGCCACATCAGCACCAGGCCGACGATGAGACCGACCGCGATCTGCAGGCCGAACTTGTAGCGTGGCGCCAATCCGCCCGATGACCGGCGCGTAATCTTCAAGTAATCGTCGAGCAGGCCGATGCCCCCGAACGCGGCGGTCGAGAGCACCGCGATCCAGACATAGATGTTGGTGAGATCGGCCCACAACAATGTCGGGATCAACGCCGCGGCGAGAATCAACAACCCGCCCATCGTCGGCGTGCCGGCCTTCGCGCGGTGCGACTCCGGGCCTTCCTGACGGATCACCTGGCCGACCTGGAAGTCGCGCAGCCGGCGAATCAACCAGGGGCCCATCACCAGGCTGATCACCAGCGCCGTCATGCTCGCCGCCGCGGTCCGGAACGTGATGTAGCGGGCCACGTTGAAGGCCGAAAACTGCGGGACGAGCGAGACGAGGAGGTGGTACAGCATCAGCCGAACACCGCCGTTAACCGTTCCACCACCAGGTCGGTGCGGGTGCCGCGCGAGCCTTTCACGAGCACCACGTCACCCGAGGTGACCATCGACGACACCGCCGGCGCCGCCGCGATGCTGGAGTCGAAATGGATCACCGATTGACGGGGCATGCCCGCGTCGATCGCGGCCTCGCCCAGGGCGCGCGCCGGGTCGCCGCCGATCGTCACCAGACGCCACAACCGGCTCGCCGCCGCGGTCCGCCCGCACTCCTGGTGCAGCGGCATCGACAGCTCGCCGAGCTCGAGCATTTCGCCGACCACTGCGATGCGGCGCGTGGCCCACGAATGCGCGATCACCTCGAGCGATCGCCGCAATGCCGACGGGCTCGAGTTGTACGAGTCGTCGATGACCGTGACGCCTTTGGGCAACTTGAGGATCGCGCCACGCTTGGACGAGGGCTTGAGCTTCGCGGCGGCGTCGACAATCACGTCAAGGTCGACGCCCAACTCCAGCGCGGTGGCCGTGGCGCCGAGCACGTTCATCAAGTGACCGCGGCCGAGCAGCGGCACGGCGAGCTGGCGTTCGCCGGCCGCGGTGACCAGCCGCGCGCGCGATCCGTCGAGGCCGAGGTCCTCGACATCGACGCCCCTGACGTCGGCGCGCTCGCTCGTGCCGAACGTGACGGTGCGGCCGGCGAACGCCGGGACGCGCGCCATCACGAGCGGATCGTCCGCATTGGCGACGAGCAGCGTGTCGGGGGTCGCGTCTTCCAGGATCTCGCCTTTCGCATCCGCAATCGCGCTGGTCGATCCGAAGTGGCCGATGTGGGCTTCACCGACGTTGGTCCACACCCGGACCTCCGGCGTCGCCACGCCGACCAGCGTCCGGATTTCACCCGCGTGATTCATGCCCAGTTCCATCACCGCCACATCCGCCCCGTGCCTGAGCTCCAGCAACGAGAGCGGCAGGCCGAGGTGGTTGTTCAAGTTGCCCGTGTTCTTCACGACGCGGTACTTCGCACCGATGAAGTCCGCGATCGTGTCTTTCGTGGTGGTCTTGCCGGCGCTGCCGGTGATCGCCACCACCTTCGCTCCCGACTCGCGCCGCACATACCGCGCCAGGTCCTGCAACGCCTTCGTGGTGTCCGGCACTTCCACCACGAACGAGTCGTTGTCGTCGCCGAGCGCCACCGGCTGACTGACCACGATGCCCGCCGCGCGCCGCCGCGATGCGGCG
>CAZEMI010000228.1:0-31414 GCA_964513235.1 uncultured Acidobacterium sp. | reverse complement strand
CAGGCGCCCCGGCCGATCGCCGCGCAGGCGCCGCTGCTCGAGCCACAGCGGGCTCTCGCTGACGCGGGTCATCAGGTAGAAGATGACGATAGCCGGCAGTACGCCGGCCCACAGCATGATCCGCCACGCCCAGTCGGGTCGATCGCTGACCAGCGGGTAGCCCAGCTGATACACGAGCGACGAGAGCAGGAATCCGACCGAGTAGCCGCCCTGCAGGATCCCCGACGCGATGCCGCGATGTTTCGCCGGCCATTGTTCGAGCGCCAGCGGCATGCCCGCCGCCCACATGCCGCCCATGCCGATTCCGAACAGGCCCCTGAAGGTGAACAACATCACGTAGCTCGTCGACAACCCGCTCAAAAAAGCGAAGCCGGTATACCAGGCGATCGAGAACAGGATCGGACCCTTGCGGCCATACCGATCGGCGAGCGTGCCGGCGACGATGCCGCCGACCATGCGGAAGAGCAGCGTGACGGTCGCCAACGCACCGGCCAGCGCCAGATTGACCTCGAAGCTGCGCCGGATGTCGGTGAGGACGAAGGTGATGATCGTGAAATCGAATGCGTCGAGCGTCCATGCGGCGAACGTGGTCAGGAAAGTCTTCCACTCTTGCCGGGAAACCTCTTTGTACCAAGGCATTACGGGGGATTCTAGTCGGGAACCCGCGGGCACAAACGTTTTTGCGCGTTATCTCGTCTGAGACAATTGTATGGTTGACAAACCCATGCTACTGATTAATACTATAGCTCATGGACGGCATCAACCTCTCAAAACTGGCGAAATATTACAGTGACGAGGACTCGGCGCGGGCGTTTCTGGAGGAAATGCGGTGGGGCAAAGACTGCAAGAACGTGGCTTGCCCCCACTGCGGCGGGGCCGACCCCTACCGTCTAAAACACCGCGAAGGCACGTCCGCCCGTAAGGGTCTGTGGAAGTGCCGCGCGTGCCGGAAACAGTTCACCGTCACCGTGGGCACCGTGTTCGGCTCGTCCCATATTCCCCTGTCCAAGTGGCTCCTTGCGATCCATCTGCTGGCGTCGTCCAAGAAAGGCATCTCTGCCCATCAGCTTCACCGGAATCTCGGGATAACCTATGAGGCCGCGTGGTTCATGGCCCACCGCCTGCGCTACGCAATGAGCGACGGCCCGATGGCGGCGTTACTGACCGGCACCGTCGAAGTTGACGAAACCTACATCGGCGCGAAGAACAAACGCGGCACGAAGGGCGGACGGCCCGGAGCCGGTTCGCACAAGGCTCCCGTCGTGGCGCTGGTCGAGCGTGGCGGTAAGGTGAAGGCGATGCCGATGCCCCGCGTCACCGCCGAGAATCTTCGCAAGGCGATCACCGAAAACGTGGACGTGATCAATTCCGTCCTGATGACCGATGAAGCGCCGATGTATACGAAGCTCGGACGCGAGTTCATGTGGCACGGCGTGGTCAACCACGCGAAGAAGGAATACGTTCGGGGCCCCGCGCACACGAACACCGTTGAAGGTTTCTTCTCCCTGCTGAAGCGCGGGATCACCGGCGTGTATCACCATGTGGGTAAGGGCCATCTGAATCGCTACTGCGATGAGTTCTCGTTCCGCTACAACCTGCGGCACGTCTCGGACGGCGACCGCGCTAACGCCGTTGTGAAGGGCGCAGACGGCAAGCGCCTGACCTACAAGCAGCCAGCAAGTGTTGGGACGCCTGCAACGGGCGATGTTCCGCCGAGCGTGGGGAACTAAGAGTGGTGGAGGACAGGGGTATCGAACCCCTCGCGCTGTCGGAACCAGAAACCAACGGCGGAACCAATCGCCCCCCGATCAGCCTCGGCTCCCGCTTGGGGAGCCGGACTGTGGTGGAGGACGAGGCCAAATCCCTTAGAAAAAGCTCATAAGTTGACCCTGATCGTCCGATGTACTAAGGTTAAGGGTGCTGGCGACGGGACTCGAACCCGCAATTTCCCGGCTAGGAGAGGCGGTTTTAAAGACCGCTGCGTTTACCAGTTTCGCCACGCCAGCATCAGCGGCCAAGTCCTCTTAGGGTTTGGCCGTTTTCGTTTTCTTGGCCGCCTTCCCAGGTTTTGGGTTTACAACTGCGGCATCCACGGAGATGTTCGTTACTTTCTCCATCTTTTGAAGACCGATCTCCACGACCGGAATAATCGCCGCAGGATTGAGATCGTCTTCTCCCGCACCGATGTTGGTTGCAGCAAGACCAAACCGAACATGGATGCCCCAAATGCCCTCGTGGAGTCCCTGGCGGACGATCAGGGCTTCGGCGATCTCTTTATGTTTGAACGCGTACTGTGTTGATTCGGCCATGTGTCTCGAATCCCCGAATGAAGGGTGCCCTTAAAACGTCCGTCGCAGATTGTTCAGCTTCAACTGCCACATTCTCGAACCTCCCGAACAGTGAGTACTGTGTCGTCTTGAAAGTCGTGCTGCCATCGTACGGGGGCGGGAATAGGACACCGAAACTGTTTATCGTTGTTGCGGTACTAATGGCATGGAAGTCGAACATATCCTTCGGCCTACCACTGCTCTCCCAACAATTGGCAAACACCTGACCATTGATGGGTCCGCCCTGGTTACTCGGATCGTGGTCGTCATACGCGACAAGCGCTATCTTTCGGTTTAGCGCCCGTGAAAACTCTACGGCGGTACGGAGCTTCAGATTGCCGGGATCGTTTAACACCTGAGAAACGCGCCCCTTCGATACGCCAAGCTTCTTCGCTAGGTCAGCGCGGCTAGTTCCTTCTGCGTCCATCCAGTTTTGCAGCTGGCTGACGAAGTCAAACGCGATCCGAAACAGAAAATCGTCAACGTTTCGATTTGTCCAATGGCCTTTCAATTCACCCATGATTTTCCCTTCGCCTTGTCAGGGAACGCCTGTGCAATCGCCTTGATGACGGCTTCAGTATTGCGGAGCAATTCCGCGCGATCTTTCTCGCGTGGATCAGTCAGCCGTTCATTCTTTTGCCGATGCGACACCAATACACACAGCTGAAAATACGACACTGTTTTGAGCGGATGGCAAGTAAACCCGTACATCCTTTGCAATTGACCTCGTTCGTTCCACTTGAACACGATACAATTCTTATGGGCCGGCTCATTTGGCCAGCCGTGAAAACGGTTGTCGTTCCTGCCGAAATCGCGCCACAATTCAAGACTTGAATAGAGGTGCTGGCGTCTCTTTATGCCCGCTGCGTCTGTCGCAACCTCTAGCGCCTTTAGCGTTTTGAACGCGTCTATCTCGCTGTCTTCTTGGCATATCAAATACGCGACGCCTCGCCGCTCCGATTGCCGAAAGCCGTCAATTTTGGCAATGCGGTAGGTCTTGGCGGCCATTCACTCAAGATAGTTTAGCTACAGCTAAACCAAACCGTCAAGGTGTTATTCTCGGTGCCATGCCACGAGAGAATTTGAGGATTGGGGCCAAGTTTGAGGACGCCGTAAAGGCACTACTTCAGACCCCACCACCCCCTGAGCCGATCAAGGGCAGCCGCGCCAAGCCTAAGAGGAAGGCGCGAAAGGGGAAGAAACGCTAGCGGCTAGAGGCAGTTGTAGCTCCAAGCTGACACTTCTGTGCTTACAAGCGCGTCGTTCTTGAAGTGAGCGATGATTCCTACTGATTCCTCCCCGCAGTACCACGGCGGACTCTCGCCAGTCACGAACTCGAAACGTATCTCTGAAACCTTATGGGCGACGTCAAAACCCTGAACCCACTTCTTGCCCGTAGATTCAAAATACGCCTGAACCACACCGAGTGGCGATCCAGGCGGGAATTGGCCGTCAAACTGCCTCTCGAATTCAGCCGCCTTCTGCAGATTCAACTCATGTAAGCGTTCCAAATTCCGTTTGTCGAGGTAGTACCACGACCACAAGCCGGCCAATAAAAGAAGCGCCACGGCGCTGATTCTCTTACCCACCAGCCGATACTAGTGGATTTCTTGTATGCTACTGTTTAGTAGTATGGGTTTGCCAACCAGATATTCATCTCGTCTGATATAACGCGTGAAGAACCGCGTCTACCTGATCCTGCTCGCCCTGGCCGACGCCGACCTCCATGGGCTGGGCATCGCCCGGGCCGTCCAGGATCTCTCGGATGGGCAGACCCGCCTGTGGCCGGCATCCCTCTACGGCACGCTCGACCAGCTCGAAGAGGGCGGCTTGATCCAGGAGCTCGACGACCCCCGTCAGCGGCCGGCCGATGAGAGCGAGAAGAAACGCTTCTACCGGCTGACGCGGGCCGGCCACCGCGCGCTGGCGGCCGAGACCGATCGGCTGGCGGCACTGGTCAAGGTGGCGAGGTCGCGGCTCAAACCTCGCTCCGGAGAAACCGCGACCACCTTCGCCAAGGCTACGGTGGTCAAGTGAACGGCTATCGACTGCTGCTCGCGCTCGCCCCGAGACGGCTCCGCGACAGGCACGGCGCGGACATGGAGGCGGTGTTCCGGCACCGCCTCGCCGAAGCGCGCGCGCGTGGGCGCATCCTCGCGGCGCTGGCGTGGCTCAACGCCGCGCGCGACATCATGCACGCGATTCCCGTGGACGTGCTTCACCAGTGGCGGCGGCGCGGCCGCGTCGGCCCTCCTCGAGAAAGGCGATCGATCATGTTCGGTTCCGATCTTCGATATGCATGGCGGGCGCTGACGCACCAGACACTCGGCAGCGGCCTGGTGGTCCTGATGCTGGCGCTTGGCATCGGCGCCAATGTCGCGGTGTTCTCGCTCGCCAACGGGTTGTTTCTCAAGCCATTGCCCTTCCCCAACGCCGATCGACTCGTCTACTTGAATGAAACCGCGCCGCGCTGGAACCTGGAGACCACCGGCATCACCTACGCAGACTTCGCGCAGTGGCAGAAGGGCCAGCAGGCGTTCGAGGCGATCGCGGTGTTCACTCCCCGCTCGTTCAACATCGCCACCGACTCGGGCGCGGATCGGATGGATGGCGCGTCGGTCACGGCGGACTTTGCCAGGGTGCTCGGCATCGAGCCCGTCATCGGTCGCATGTTCACCGCCGAGGAGGATCGCCCCAACGGCCCCAACGTCGCGCTGATCGGGACGGCGCTGTGGCACGAGCGATTCGGCGGCCGCGCCGATGTGCTCGGGCAGACCATTCGGCTCAACAGCCGCCAGTTCACCATCATTGGCGTGCTGCCACCGACCGCGGAATTTCCCGGCGGCGTCCGCTTATGGACGCCGATGCAGGGCGATCCCAACTCGGTGGACAACTACTCGTACGAGGGCACCGGCCGCCTCAAGCCGGACGTGACCGTCGATCAGGGCCGGGCCGATCTGCTGCGCGCGCATCAGCCAATCTTCGACACGCGCGACAAGGAGAAGGTCGTCTCGCCGCTCGTGCGCGATTTGCGGCAGCACCTGACCGGCGACTACGACACCATCGTCTCCACGCTCGGGGCGGCGGTATCGCTGTTGCTGATCGTTGCATGCGCCAACGTGGCGGCGGTGATGCTGGCGCGCGCGCTGGCGCGCCGCCGCGAAATGGGCATCCGCCTCGCCGTGGGCGCAAGCCGCAGCCGCCTGCTCCGCCAGCTGCTGGTCGAGAACCTGATTCTGTCGATCATCGGCGGGACCGCCGGCCTGTTGGTCGGCAGCTGGGCCATCGAGGTGCTGATCGCGTCGCTTCCCGACCAGGCGCCGCGCTGGGCGGCGTTCACACTCGACGCGCGCATGGTGATCTTCACGATCGCCACGTGCGTGTTCACGACGCTGCTGTTCGGGTGGGCGCCGGCGCTTCACGCGATCAACTCGGATCTGCGCGGCGCCGTGGCGTCGGCCACCGCGGGCTCCACGCCGGCCATTCGCGGCCGCGCCACGTTGCGCGCGCTGGTGATGGCCGAATTTGCGCTGGCCTCGCTGATGTTGGTCTGCGGCGGCCTGCTGGTACGCGCCTACGATCGCGTGAAGAACGTCGATCCGGGCTTCGATCCCAACGGTGTGCTGACCTTCACCGTCTCGTTGCCGGGCGTCACCTACCGCGACAACGCCGCGCGACTCGGCTTCTTCGAGAGGCTCGAAGGCCGGCTGAACGAGATACCCGGAGTGGACCACGTCGGCACCGTCTCGTGCGCGCCCATCAGCGGCTGTCACTGGGGAAACTTCTATCAGGCGGAGGGCGCCGCACCGCGCGGACCCGACGAGCCGAACCCGGTCGTCCTCAACCGCATGGCATCGGCCGGCTACTTCGAAACGATGGGCATCCGGTTGCGGCGCGGGCGCTTCCTGAACGAACAGGACGGTCATGAAGGCGCCGACCAGCCGGGCGTGATCGTCATCAACGAGACGTTCGCCAAGACGCTATGGCCCGACGGCAAGGACCCGATCGGCCAGCGCGTGCGCACCGGCGAGAAGTCGCCATGGCTCACGGTCGTCGGGATCGTCGGCGACGTGAAGCACTACGGCCTCGAGCGCGAGATGCGGCCCGGTGTCTACCTGCCGCTGCCGCGCATCCCGCTGTCGACGATGAGCTTTGCGATGAAGACCTCTGGCGACGCGGCGCAACTCGCGCCGACGGTCCGCGCTATCGTGCGGGAACTGGATCCCGAGCTGCCGGTGTACAACGCGCGCACCATGGAGGAGCGAATGGCGTTGAGCCTGACGCTGCGCGCCGCTTATTCATGGATGCTTGGGGTGTTTGCCGCGGTCGCGCTGCTGCTGGCGCTTGGCGGCAGCTACGGTGTGACCTCGTACCTGGTCTCCCAGCGCACCCGCGAGCTTGGCATTCGCGTCGCGCTGGGTGCGCAACGCGCGGACATCTCGCGCGCGGTGCTGAAGGGTAGCCTCGCCGTGGTCAGCATCGGCGTTGTCGTGGGCATCGCCGGCGCGATTGGCGCGGGCCGGTTCCTGTCGTCGCTCCTCTTCGGCGTGCCGCCATACGACGGCATCATTCTCGCTCTCGCCGCGGGCGCGCTCTTCACCACCGGCGTGCTGGCCAACTGGCTTCCCGCCCGCCGGGCCTCGCGAGTTGACCCGATGGTCTCGCTGCGAACCGACTAATCCCACCTTCGCTGCGGACAGACTCACGAGCTACGGCGGGCAAGCGATAGAATGCGCGGATGCAGATTCGCGCCTTCGTCATCCTGCTCTCGCTGCTGTGCGCCGGCGTTGCCGACGCCCAGTCACCCGCCCCGGCGTCGAACGACGGCCCCGTTTACATTGCCTATTACTGGCGCGCGAAGCCAGGCATGACCGCGGCGTACGAGGAGTACATCAAGACGATCGCTGAAAAGATCGACGAGGACGCCCGGAAGGCCGGAGTGTTCGAGGAGATCGTCACGGTGACGCCGTCGCAGATGGGCACCTCGGCGGCGATCGCCGACTGGACGCATCTGCGCATCTTCAAGCTCAAGAATCGCGCCGCGGCCGAGGGCTTGAGCAAAGGTCTCGATGCGGCAACGACGAGAATTGTCCCGGACCAAGCACAGCGCAAGCGCAATAGTGAACGCTCGGCCACGCTGCGCGACTTCGTTCGCCAGGAAATCTGGACGGCACTCCGATGACTCGCGCTCAACTACTCATCACCGTCACGCTCTGCGCCGCTGCTGCAACCACCGCCGCTCAATCGCCGCGCACGCACCGGCTGGAAGCGACACCAGCCACCGTCGCTTACGGTCACTACTGGGCGGAGACCAAGCCGGTCCTGACCATCAACTCCGGCGACATCATCGATGTCGACACGCTGCTGACCTCGACGCCGGATCGCCTCGAGAAATCCGGTGTCCCCGCATCGGAGATTCAGGCCTCCTTGCGCGCGATCGTCGAGCAGGTGAAAGATCGGGGCCCGGGCGGCCATATCCTGACCGGTCCGGTGTTCGTCACCGGCGCGGAGCCGGGGGATGCGCTCGAAGTAAGGGTGCTGTCGATCGATCTGCCGATCGCCTACGGCTACAACGGGTGCAGCGGGTTCATCCGCGAGAACTGCGTCGCCGGCCGCGGCCCGACCATCCTGCGCCTCGACCGGAAGAACATGACGTCGGAATTCCTGCCCGGCATCGTCATTCCGCTCCGGCCTTTCTTCGGCAGCATGGGCGTGGCGCCGCCGCTCGCAGTGGGACGGGTCAGCAGCAATCCGCCGAGCACGCATGCCGGCAATCTCGATAACAAGGAACTGGTGGCGGGCACCACGTTGTGGATTCCCGTGCACGTCCCCGGCGCGTTGTTCGAGATCGGCGACGGCCATGCCGCGCAGGGCGACGGCGAGGTCGACCAGACCGCGATCGAAACCTCGCTCCGGGGCCGGGTGCAGCTGACCGTCCGCAAAGGCATGACGCTGAAGTGGCCGCGCGCCGAAACGGACACGCACTTCATCAGCATGGGCACCGACGTCGATCTCACGGCGGCCACGCGCGTGGCCATCCAGGAAATGGTGGACTTCCTGGCCGCGACCAGGAAGATGGATAAGCATCAGGCCTATCAGCTCACCAGCCTTGCTGGTGATGTCGCCATCACACAGCTGGTGGACGGCACGATGGGTGTGCACGTCAAGATGCCCAAGGCGATCTTCAAGGTTCAATAGTTCAAAGGTTCAATGGGTTCAAGAGTTCACTTGGTTCTAGGGTTCATGGTTCTGGCTGGATGCACGACCGCACCTGCGGAACCCGAGCGGACTGCAGTGCCTAAGCCTACCGACTCCCAGCACGCCGGCATCACTTCGCCGCACGGCGATCATTCGCCGCATCATGGCGGAATGGTTTTGATGAAGGGCGAGCTGCATTACGAAGTCGTGCTGGATCCCAAGGGCCGGCACGCCATCTGGTTCAGTGATGCCGTCCGCGAGGATCTGCCGGCGTCGGTGGCGTCGAAAGTGGCGATGACGGTGATGCGGCCGAAGGCACGCGAGGAGGTGTTGTCGCTCGCCATCGACGAGAGCGGCGAGAGCTGGATCGCGTCCGGTCAACCCATCGCCGGAGACGACGTGATGGTGAAGGTCACCTTCGCAGCCCGCGGCGAGCCGTTCGAGATCGAGATTCCCTACACGCCGCTCAAATCGCCGTAATTCGAATCTGGCTCACGACAGGCGATCGAGCGCCGACAGGTCGAGCGATTCACCCACGCCCGCCTGCGTCCACGCCGCCGAATTGGCGCCGCCCGGCCCGACCGCGACCGCCTCGCTTGGTCGCACGCGTCCCCAGACCCGCAGCCGGCAGCCGTTGCACCGATAGGGACGGCTCGATGAAAGCGCCTTCCAAAGCTTCTCGTAGAACCGGACCTGCGACCGGCGCAGACCGGCCCTCCCACACCTGGGGCACTTGGACATCGCTTCACTGGTAACCAGCCTGATAAATCGGGGGCTCATGAGCATGACCAACCTGTCGACACCTGTTAACTATTACCGAACAAATAGTCGTATAAAGATACATATTGTCATCTAAAAATGCAAATAAGGACAGAAAACGCCCGTCCAAGGACAATCGCCCCAGGGAGACACGCGCAGAAGCTGATTTATTCGTAGCGAAGGGAATCGATGGGATCGAGCCGGGAGGCGCGGCGCGCGGGGTAATAGCCAAACACAATCCCGACGCTGGCGGCGATGGCAAACGCCGATACCAGCGTCAGCGCGGACAGCTCGGTCGGCCAGTCGAGAACGGCGGTGAGCGTTCGCGCGGTCACGATGCCAATCCCGACGCCGATGACGCCGCCGATCAGGCTCATCACCATCGCTTCGACGAGAAACTGCAGCAGCACATCACGCCGGCGGGCGCCGACGGCCAGGCGCAAGCCGATCTCCTTGGTGCGCTCGGTCACCGACACCAGCATGATGTTCATGATGCCGATGCCGCCGACGATGAGCGAGATCGCCGCGATGCTGCCCAGTAGCGCCGTCATCGTCGATCCGGCGCGGCTGAGGGTGCTCGACATTTCCTGCAAGGTGATCTCGTCGAGCTTCGGCATGTTCGCGAGCGCAAACGCGGCCACCGAGGTGTAGAGGCCTTTCGTCACGTTCGCCGCCGCCTGGGTCTTGACGGTGAAGTCGTCCACGGACATGCCACCGCCGCCAGGCAGCTGATTGCCGCCGAGGCCCGCCGTCGATGGCGCACGCTGCCCGCGCGCATGCCGATCGCGCAGCAGCGTCGTGATCTGTTCGGCGATGCGGGTCGCATCCCCCGCCTGCTCGATCGACACGGTGATCGTGTGCAGGTGGCGTACGTTCAACATCGACTGGCCCGCGGCCAGCGGCACGAAGACCGTTTCATCCATGTCGGGGTCGTTGGTGCGGAAGTACCCGGACACCACGAATGCGCGATCGCCGATGGTGATGCGATCGCCGACCGGATCGAAACCCTCGCCGAAGAGCTCGCGCGCCGCGGCGCGCCCCATCACCACTCGATCGGCGCCGTCGGCGAAGCCGCCGCCCAGCCACTCCCAGCCATGAATGCCGGCGAGCTGCGGCTCGGTGCCGCGCACCTGCGTGAAGAACCGCCGGTGCGCTGATTTCACGAATGAGCGATTGCGAACGCCGGCGGCCACGTGCTGCACGCCGCTGATCCCGCGAATGGCGGCGGCATCCTCGACGGTCAGCGTCGCGGCGGCGCCAAGCCCGCTGGCGATGTTCATGCTCTCGCCGCCGCGGGTGTAATTGCCGGCGCTGACCTGGATGATGTTCGTGCCGGCGGACTTGAGCGAGGTCTCAACCGACCCGCGCGCGCCGGATCCCAGCGCCACCATCGCGATCACCGCGGCCACGCCGATCACGACGCCGAGCATGGTCAGCGCGGTCCGTAAGGCGTTGCGACCAAGCGCCCGCACCGCGATTTGCGAGCTCACGAAGAGAAGACGCAGCATTATTCGCGGCGAAGGGCGACGATCGGATCGAGTTGCGCGGCGCGACGCGCCGGATACCAGCCGAAGAACACGCCCACGGCGGCGGCCACGCCGAACGCCAGTAACACGGACAGCGGCGACACCACCGTCGCCCATTGCAGCGATCGGGCGATGCCAATCGACGCCAGCACGCCGATGACGATGCCCAGCAGTCCACCGGCGGCGCTGATCACCAGCGCTTCGAACAGGAACTGACGCATCACATCCTTGCCGCGCGCGCCCACGGCCATCCGCAGTCCGATCTCCCTGGTGCGCTCGGTGACCGACAGCAGCGTGATGTTCATGATGCCGATTCCGCCGACCAGCAGCGACACCGCCGCCACCGCCGCCAGCAGCCAGGTCATGGTCCGGCTCGCCCGCTCCATGGTCAGCGCCAGTTGTTCGAGCGTCACCTTTTCCAGCTCGACGACATTCGCCGCTACCGCCCGCGCCACGCTTGGCGGCAACCCGCCGGTGGTCAGCGCCTTGGTCGCTTGCGTGATGATCGTGAAATCGTCAGGATCGTTGTCGCCGATGCCATGCCGCGCGCGCAGCAACGTGGTGATCTCGCGCGACAGGCGCGACACGTCGCCCGACGCTGCGGCGGTCACGGTAATGTCGTTCAGTTTCGACAGGTTCAACAGCCGTTGCGTGGTGGTATACGGCATGTAGACGGCATCGAACTGATCGTCGCCCGGTGCCGGTTGCACCACCCAGGTCGCGCTGGTCACCACGCCGACCACTTCGAACGGCTGGTTCCACAACGTCACCGTCTGGCCCACTGGGTTTGCGCCGGGGGCGAACAACCGATCGGCCACCACTTGTCCAACCACGATCACCTGTTCGGCGCGGTTCTGCTCGCGCTGGGTGAAGAATCGGCCAGCGGTGAACGTCCATGCCCGCTTGATCGACGGCATCATCACGTCGGTGCCGTGCATCCGCGTGAACCAGCGCTTCTGACCGAGATGCACGCGAATGTTCTCGTGGATGCCGCCGGCCACGTACTGCACACCCGGTATCCGGCGAATCGCCTCCGCATCATCAAACGTCATCGTCGCCGCCGATCCGAGACCCGCTTCGAGGTCCCCAAGACGCTGGCGCGCGGTGGGGTGATCGTGTTTCTCCATCGGATCGTCTTCCGGATGGAAGGCGATCCTGACGACGTCGTCGTTGAAACGCTGGAGCGGGTGCCGCAACGACTCGCGCGCGTCACCCTGGTGCGCCACCGCCTCGCCGCTGTCGTCGACCTTGGGACGCCAGTTGCCGGCGCGAATGGTCAATTGATTGAGGCCGGCGGCGCGCACCTGCTGTTCGATCGATCGCTGCGCGCCGGCGCCGACCGCCATCATCGCGAGCACGGTGGCCACGCCCACGGTAATCCCGAGCATGGTGAGGCCGGTCTGAAGCCGATTGCGGCCGAGTGCCTTGAGGGCAACATCGACCATGGGGTGCCTGAAGAGGCTTTTCACTTCAAGGCACCCCACCCTGAGCGAGCGTTTCGTCCGCAAAGCGGACGGAACGCGAGTCGAATGGGTTCGGGCGATCCGAAACGATTAGCCCGTCACGGAAATCGACCGTTCTCGTTCCATAGGCCGCGATATCACGTTCGTGGGTGATCACCACAATCGTGAGTCCCTTCTTTGCCTGGAGGCTGGCGAAAATCTCCATCACCTCGTGACTGGTCGAGGAATCAAGATTACCGGTCGGCTCGTCGGCCAGCAGCAGCGACGGCTGGGTCACCAGCGCGCGGGCGATGGCCACGCGCTGTTGCTGTCCGCCCGACAACTGGTTGGGATGGTGCTCGGCGCGATCGGTCAGTCCAACGGCCTCGAGCGACGCCATCGCGCGGTCGCGACGCTCCGAGGCCTTGACCACGCCTTTGCGGGTGTAGAGCAAGGGCAGCTCGACGTTCTCCACCGCGGCGGTGCGCGCGAGCAGGTTGAAGCCCTGGAACACAAAGCCGATGGTCTCGTTGCGAACGCGCGCGAGCTCGTCGGCCGGCAGGGTCGACACGTCGCGTCCGTTCAGGACGTAACGGCCGGTCGATGGCCGGTCGAGGCAGCCGAGGATGTGCATGAAGGTCGACTTGCCCGATCCGGACGGTCCGACGATCGTGACGAACTCGGCCGCGGCGATCGACATGGTGATGCCGCGCAGGGCATGCACCACGTGATCGCCGACGTGATATTCCTTGGCGAGGTCGTGAACGCCGATCATCGCCGGCTTAACTCGTGACCATCAGTTGGTTTTCGTGGGCGCCGGTTTCGCCGGTGCCGGAGGAATCCTTCCGGCCCACGCGTAGAGCAGCGTCGTCACGGCCTTCTCCGCGCCGGCCATGCCGTACACTCTGCCGGCGCCTTCGATCACATAGTACTCGTTCGCCGCGTGCGCGCGCCCGCCGTGGCCCGCGCCACCGCCCACGATCGGCACGCCCGCGAAGGATGAGATTTTCTCTCCGACCTCGCCGTTGCCGAACATGTAGGCCGGCCAGTAGCCGCCCGCCGCCGCGCCGCCGCCGCCGATCGACCATTCCGCGCGCGGCTCGCCGTGCGGAATGTTCATCACCTCGTAGGTGCGCTTCAGCGCGAAGCCGATATCCGTGTCGGCACGCATCTTGGCCCACGGCACGTCGCCGATCATGTTGACTTCGACGTCCTTGTAGCCGTTCTTGTCGAGCTGGGCACGCAGCTTCTTCACGATGCCCGGTCCGGTCATGTTCGGCACGTAGCGGAAGTTGTGCTTCGACGTGATCTTGTTGGGGAGGATCGCTCCCGCGCCGCCCGCATACATGTTGCCGCCCCAGATCCCGTCGAGGTTGAAGGAGGTTCCGTAGCGCTGCATCTTGAGCATCGTGAACGGATCCTCGGAAATGAAGCGCCCGACGCCGACGTTCTGCGCCGCGATTTTCAGATCGGTGCGTTCCGCCGCGGTCTTCAACTCCGCTTCCTGGAATTGTGCGATCGGCAGCATGCCCTCGTAGAAGCCCTCGATGAGCGGCGTGTTGCCGTCATCCGACACCAGCGACGCCAGCATCTTGATGTGGCGCCACGCCGGGCTGTCGACGCTGCGCTTGTTCGAGCCATGGATGTCGGACTGGATCGGACCGCGGCCCCAGGACTTGCCGCTGGTGATGAGCTCGACGTAGACGCAGCCTTCGGAGCCGCCGCCGAAGCCGCCCGCGCCACTCGGCGCCTGGCCGCCGAACAGCAGCATCGCGTCGGCACCGGCCAGCAGATCCGAATGGTCCCTGACGAACTTGCGCAGGCCAATGTCCATGCGTTCCTCATCGCCTTCGGCGACGAAGATGATGTTCACCGGCAACTTGCCGTGCACCGCCTTGATGGCGCGCAACGCGTTGAGCTGAGACATCTGCGGCCCCTTGGAGTTGCTGGCGCCGCGACCGATCAGCACTTTCTTGTACGGCGCCTGCTCGACGAGCCGCGCTTCGAACGGCGGCGACGTCCACGCGTCGAGCTGCGTCACCGGCATCGTGTCGTACATCCAGTAGATCAACAGCGTCTTCTCGGCGCCTTCGTCGCACTTCGCATAGACCACGGGATTGCCCGGCGCGCCGTATTCGGTGACGCCGACGTCGAAGACGCGCGTCTGCTGGCACCCGAGCTCGTCGAAGAAGCCCTTCACCATCTCCGCCGATTCGGGGATGCCTTCGCCCGAATTCGAGATGCTCGGCTGGCGGATCCACTTCTGCAGGTTCTCGACGTGCGCATCGATGTTCTCGTCGATGTGCGCGTAGACCTGCTGCAGGTCCGGCGGCACCTGGCTCATGTCGGGCTGAATCTCGGTATCGCCCGCGGGGCGAATGCCAAGTGTGGCGGCCGCTGGGGCCGTGGACGCCGGCGGCGGCGCAGACGATTGATTACAACCCGCCACCGCGACCAACGCGCAAAGAGTAATGAGAACCCGACGCATGTGCCCTCCTCAGGCGGAGCCTCGCCAGTGTGATGGAATATGCATTCAGCCTCACTCATTACCCGGATGTCAATTCGTTTTGTGCTCTGCCTCACCGCGTTGCTGCCGGCCGTCTCCTGCACGAGGCCGGTCACGCTGGATTCGGTTGCCGAAGGGTACGTGCGCACCAGCCTCAAGCTCGCCCAGCACGATCCGTCGCTCGTCGAGGATTGGCGCGGGCCGGAGTCGTGGCGGCCGGGTCCGCGGCAGCCGGTAGCTCAGCTGCTGGGGGAGATCGGCGCTCTCGAGCGGCAAGTCACCCTCGCGCAATCGGACCTCTCGTCGGGCCGGGAGTACGCGAGGGGGCAATACCTCGCGGCGCAGATCAAGGCGCTTCGCTTTGCGGCGGAACGCCAACTGGGACGCGCCGCCTCGATTGACGATCAGGCGCGTGATGAGTTCGCGGTCATCTTTCCGCCGCTCGATCACGCCGCGATCGCCCGCGCGCATGACGCCTTGAACCGGCTGATCCCCGGCGATCAACCGCTCGCCGCTCGCCTCGACCGCCTAAGGCGCGACACGATCGTTCCAGCCGCCCGGCGGGCCGAGGTCATCGGCCGGGCACTGGCCCGATGTCGCTCGGCCAGCGTCCCTGGCGTTCTACTGCCGAGGGGTGAAAGCGTGCGCGTCGCGTTCCGCAGTGGCCTGGCATGGGATGCCTATGCGCGCTATCTGGGCGATCACCGGACCGAGATCGAGATCAACGATGGGCCGCTCGACGTGTCGAGGGCGTTCCGCCTGGCGTGCCATGAGGGGTACCCCGGCCACCACGTGCAGCACCTGCTCATCGATCGGCTGTTCGAGGAACGACGGTGGCCGGAGCTGCAATTGACGCCGGGTTTTGGCCCTCACCTGCTGATGCTCGAAGGCGCAGCGGAGGTCGCCGCTGATTTGATCCTGACGCGCGAGCAACGGGTGTTGCTCTATCGCGATGGCCTGTTTCCCGCGGCGGGGTTGACCATTGACTCGGTCGACCGCGTGGTCCAGGTCGAGGACTTGTTGATCGCGTTGCTGCCCGTGGTGACCGACGTCGCACGCCAGTACCTCGACGGCGCCATCACCGAGGAGCGCGCCGTCGAGCGGCTCGGCCACGAAGCGCTCGTCGCCAACCCGGAGGGCACGCTGGCCTTCATCGAGCGCCGGCGGGCACGCGCCCTGGTCTACGGCGAAGGCCGCCGCGTCGTCTACGGACTGATGAAGACGCGGGACCTCGCCGGTTTGTCCGCGGCATTTCAACGCGCGGCTGCGCTACAGTGATGCTCGATGAAGTCGCCGTTCTTCCCTTTCCTCCTGGCTGCGGTCGTCACGATCCTGATTGGCGTTGGGGTCTGGATGGAGCCCTACTTTGCGGGTGATGTGGAGCTGACGCGGGCGTTTCAGGCCGCGGCACCGAACCCCGGATGGTGGGCGACGCCGATCAGCCGGCTGGCGCCGGCGCCGGCGAAGTACGTCGTCATGGCGATCGCGCTGGTCGTGGCGTACGTGCTCGCCGGGTGGCGTGGTCTCGTGATTGTCGGCGGGTTCATCGCGCTCGAGCAGTACGGCGCCGAATCGACGAAAGCCTGGTTCAAGCGGCCGCGGCCGTCACGCGATCTCATCGCGGTCACTGGCAACCCGGGCGGATTCACGTTCCCGTCCACCACCATCACGTTCTTGTGCGTGACGTTCGGCGCCGTGGCGGTGCTGGCCGCACTGCGCCGGAAGGCGCCGGCACGGTGGCCGATCTTTGCCGTCGCCGCCGCGATGCTCGTCCTTGGCTGCGCCGCGCGCGTCGCGCTCGGCGCGCATTGGCCCAGCGACGTTGCGCTGACTTCGGTGATCTGCCTGTCCTGGATTTGGGCGACGACCCGGATAGTGCTTGGAAGGAGATGATCTGGCCGACTGGCTCTGGTCGATCGCGTTCTACACGTCGGTGATCTTCGCGCTCGTCGGCGCGGCCGGCGTGATCCGTCCGCTGCGCCGCGTCCATCGCGGCAGGCGCCGCCACGCGGCAGTGATGTTCCTGCTCGGCGCCGTCGCCGCGTACGCGATCTCGTGGAGCATGCCGCGCGCCCAGTCGAGCGGCGCGCAGCACGGGATCGACGAGTTCACGCCGACGTTTCACTTTCGCGAACAGCACGAGACCACCATCGCCGCGCCGGCCGCGCGCGTCTTCGCCGCCATCCGCACCGTGACGGCCGACGAGATTGCGCTCTTCCAGACGTTCACGTGGATCCGCCGGTTCGGGCAACCGGGTCCGGAAAGCATCATGAATGCGCCCGAACACATGCCGATTCTCGATGTCGCCACGAAGTCGGGATTTCTGCTGTTGCAGGATCGGCCGCCGCATGAAGTGGTGGTCGGAACCCTGGTGGTGGCGCCGCCGGGGGCGCGACGGCCCGAAGAATTTGGCGTGGGCGACTTCAAGCACCTCACCGGGCCCGGCTTCGCCACGGCGACGATGAACTTTCGCGTGGAGGAGGGCGGTGCGGGGACGTCGCGCCTCGTCACCGAAACGCGCGTGTTTGCCACCGATCGGACGGCCTTGCGCCGGTTCACGCCGTATTGGCGCATCATTTTCCCGGGTAGCGCCATCCTGCGCGTCACCTGGTTGCGCGCGATCAAGGCGCGGGCGGAGCGATCGTCCTGACGCACGCGGTGGTTCGTGCCGTCTGTGCCGCCGCGATCGTGCTGTCGGCGGCACCCGTCCACGCGCACCCGGCCCCGTTCAGTTATCTCGATCTCAGCCTGAGCGCCGGCGGCGTCAGCGGCACGCTGGTCGTACACGACCTCGACGCCGCGCACGATCTCGGCGTCGCTCAGGCGGATTCTTTGCTCGATCCGTCGGTGGCGGCCAGGTATCGCGACGCGCTGGTGGCGCTGCTGGCGCCGAGAATCACGCTGCAATTCGACGGACAGCCGGTCGAGATCATCTGGGGCGGGATCGACGTGGTCCCCGAGCGTCAAAGCGTGCGATTGGCATTCACCGTCACGCACTCACCACCGGGGCACGTCGCGATTCGGGCCGACGTGTTTCCGTACGATCCGATCCACCAGACCTTCATCAACGTGTACGAAGAGGACGCAATCCGGCTCCAGGCGATCCTCGATGCCGGCAGGCACACCGTCGAGTACTACGCGGGCACGACGCAAGGCCGGCTCGCCGTCATCCGCACGTTCGTGCTGTCCGGCATCGAGCACATCCTGATTGGACCCGATCACATCCTCTTCCTGATCGGGCTCCTGCTGCTCGGGGGCACGCTCGCGCGCCTGGCGGTGATCGTCACCGCGTTTACGATCGGCCACAGCATCACGCTCTCGCTCGCGGCACTCGACATGCTGTCGCCACCGGCCTACTTGATCGAACCGCTGATCGCCCTGACCATCGTCGTCGTGGGCGCGGACAACCTGCTGGTGCTGCGCGCGACCCGAGGCGCGCAAGACGGATCTGTGCCATCTGCGCCTTCCACCTTCGCGCTTCGCGCTTCGGCGGACAGGTCTGCGGCCGACATCAGGGCGTGGCTGGCCGCGGGCTTCGGGCTGATCCACGGATTCGGATTCGCCTACGTGTTGAAGGAATTCGGCCTGCCCCAAGCCGCGCTCGCATGGTCGCTGTTCGCGTTCAATGTGGGCGTCGAGATTGGGCAGCTGCTGATCGTCGCGGTGGTGGCCGGCAGCCTGATGATCATCAGGAAACACCGTCCCGCGGCCGCCCGCGGCCTCGCGATCGGCGGATCGATTGCGGTGATGATCGCGGGCGTGTACTGGTTTATCGAGCGAGTGTTCCTGACCTGACGCGTGTCTATCCGGCTAAAGCCGGACACCACAAAGAGGATTCACCCTGTGATGTCCGCCTTTCGGCGGATGGACAGAAAGGCACCAGCAATCGCTGACATCGCCACTGCGCCGAGGTGCGCCGGCAACACGTGCGCGGGCTCGCTGAAATGGCAGAACATCCGCCACCCGGCGTCCGCGATCACTCCAGCGCCGAGACCGAGCAGGAACCCCGCGAGCGCCGGCCGCGTCGGGTAGGCGCGCGCCACCAGCACGCTCGCCAGTGCCACCACCGGCAACGCGGTCGCCGCCGATCCGCCGAGACACACCGCCCAGACCGTCCACCATCCGCGTTGCAGCATCACCGGGCTGGCTTCCCAACTGGCGAAGGTCACCGCGATCACGAGCGCGATCGGTGTGACGACCCACCATCCGATCGCGCCGGCACTCCACGACCGCCCCGGAACGGATTCGCGTAGCGCGGCGGCAATCAGCGAGAACCCCACCGCCACCTGCGCGAGCGACACGCCCCAGCTGCCGAACCAGCCGAGTTGCAGGGCATCGCCGCGCACGGTGAAGTAGGTTGGCGCGGCCAGTAACGCCAGCGCGGCGAACGGTGCGCACCAGAGCGCTCGCAGCGAGGGTGACCGCAACGGACGCACCGGCGCAAAGTCATCCACCAGACGATCGCGCAGTTCGACGGGGATCATTTCTTGACCTTCGGCATCGGAGCCGTGGCTTCCGTGCCTTCTGTGGCCCCTTTGAGGAGCGCGCGCAATTGCGCCATGCCGCGGCTCGATCGCAGCTTGGCCGCGGTTTCGGCGATGCCCGCGCGGGCGGCAATTTCCTTGAAGCTCAACCCGAGCACATGATGCTGAATCATGGCCGATCGGCGCGACGGCGCGACCTGTGCGAGGGCGCGGCGCACATCGCTCTGCTCCGCATATGACGCCGCCTCTCCGCGCACCGGCAGTTCCATCTCGGCCACATCCGCCGGCGCCCAGGGCCGCCGCGACAGCGTGCGCCGATCCATCAGCCATACATGACGGGCGATGGCCATCGCCCACGGCATGACCGGGAACGCCGGATCGTAGGTATGGCGGGCGCGGTGCAACTGCAGAAACGTCTCCTGGACGAGGTCGTCAGCCTTCGCGCCATCGCGCGTATGCGACAGCAGGTAGCGCCGCAGCGGCGGCGCAATAGCGGCGTAGAGATCGTCGCAGGCCTCGAACCGCCCCGACTGATACGCCCGCATCAACTCGCGAAGTTGCTGGTCCTCTGGCATTGGCATTTGCCGCCGGCCCCCGGATCGTATCCGAGTTACTTCTCGCCGTTGGCGAACGGCTTCAAAACCGCGGTGATGAACTGGTGGGTCGGCGCCGGCACGCCGGCGTCCTTGCCGAGCCTGACGACGGCCCCGCTTAACCAGGGCAGCTCGAGCCGGCGGCCGCGCTCGAGGTCCTCGAGCATCGACGATTTCGAGGTGGCGGGAAAGTTTTTGATCATTCCCAGCGTGCTCTCGACGATGTCGGGAGGGAACGTGATGCCGCGGGCGGTGCCGACCGCAATCGCCTCGTCGATCGCCGTCATCATCATCGCGAAGAGAGCGGGATCGTCGCGCACCACGCCCATCGGTGACCTGGTGACCGAGGTCATGCCGCTCCATGTCGACAGGCGCACGAACTTGATCCACAGATCGGCTTCAACCTGCGTGCTGACCTTCGCGCCGAAACCGGCGCGCTTCCCGGCTTCTTCGAATGCGACGAGGCGATCGGACCGCCGGCCATCGCGCTCGCCGAATACGAGACTCTGCGCCGTGGTGTGCCGCAGGTGGCCGGGTTGATCGACGACCACCACGATGTAGGCCGCGCCGCCGGCGACATGACCGGCGCCGACGTGCGCCGCCACCATGTCCATGGCTTCCACGCCATTCTGAAGCGTGATCACCACGGTGTCGGGACCGATCAGCGGCTTCAACGTGGCCGCCGAAGCATCGACGTCGTACATCTTCACGCTGAAGAGCACGACATCCACGGGACCCACGGCTTGAGGACGATCGGTGGCCTGGACCTTGGGCAGGTGGAACGAACCCTGCGGGCTCTCGACGTGCAGGCCGGCGTCTTGCATCGCCTTGAGGTGCGCGCCTCGCGCGAGGAACGTCACATCCTCGCCGGCGGCCGCGAGCTTCGCGCCGAAGTACCCGCCCACCCCGCCGGATCCGAAAATTGCTATCTTCACAGTTTCACCGCATCCAAACTCACCACCGGCTCGTCGCCGACGACCGCCGCGTTGTGCACGGTGCCGCGAGGAATCTCGATCCACTCGCCGGGTCCGAGCACTTTCATGTGGCCGCGGACGACGAGCCGAAAGCGTCCGGACAGCACCGCGTCGATCTTGTCCACGTCGTGCTTGTGATCGGGGAACACCGTGCCGGGCTCGTAGACGTACCTGGCGACGCGATACCCCATGGCCTCGAGCTTTGCACGCAGCGCGGACTCGGAAAAATGACCATCCGCGGTCTTCCAATGCTGTACAGCCATGGTCAGTGCGGTAGCCGCGGACGCAGCAGACCGTAGGTCCACGTACCCGCTAACGCGGCCAAGGCGGCGACCATCATGACACTCGCGCCGGCGCCAATTTGCGCGACGAGCGGTCCCGGGCAGGCCCCGGTCACGCCCCAGCCCAATCCGAAGATCGTGCCGCCGGCGATGTATCGCACGCCGGTGCCCATCGTCTTGGGCGGCACGGCAATCGCCTGGCCATCGAACGATCGCATCTTCAATTGGCGCATCAGCCACAGCGATAACGCGGCCACCGCGAGCGCGCTGCCAATCACGCCGTACATGTGAAAGGCTTCGAACCGAAACATCTCGTGGATGCGGAACCACGACACGATCTCGCCCTGCACGAGCACCACGCCGAACACGGTGCCCAGCACGTAACACCACAGCAGCTCGCGCGCACTCATGCCAGCAGCCTCGGCAGGATGATCCACGTCGCTATCAGGCCGCCGGCGAAGAAGCCGATCACGGCGATCAACGACGCGGACTGCAGATCGGCAAGACCGCTGATCGCGTGGCCCGACGTGCAGCCGCCAGCCCACGCCGTGCCAAACCCAATCGCGAAGCCGCCGCCGACGATCAGCAACAAGCCGCGCCAGGTCGGCAGCGTCTCCCAACTAATCAGCGATGCCGGCACGAGGCCGGCGATGTCGGTGATGCCAAGCGTGGCGAGCGCGGCGCGCGTTGACTCGGAGATGTCGGGTACCGGCACGCCGATCGCATAGGCACTCAGCAGACCGCCGCTGAGAATGCCCGCCAGGAACGCGATATTCCAGCCGCCGTCGCGTTTCCAGTTGTAGGAGAAGTACTCGATTCCGGAGGGCAGCGTCATCGCGCAGAGATGGCGGAGGCTGCTCGAGACGCCGAACGCCCGGTTGCCGACCAGCAGCAGTAACGGCACCATCGCGCCGACGAGCGGCCCGACCACGTACCAAGGCCACGGCCCGCGCAGGCTCTCCATCCGCCGGTGCTTACTGCGCGGTGGCGGTCGGCGACGCCGGCATCCCGGGCACCGATCCGCCCGCGAGTTCCTGGTCGACCATCAACAGGCCGACACCGGTACTCCCGGCGAGCCGGATGCGGCTCAGCACCGCCCGCGCCGCGGCTTCTTCTTCCATCTGCTCGGTGACGAACCACTGCAGCATCACGACCGCGGGACGATCCTTGGCCTTCTCGGCCATCGTGTAGAGCTGATTGATCGAGGCGGTGACGGCCTGCTCGTTCTTGAGCACGTGCGCGCACAGCTCCTCGGCGGATTTCCACGACATCGCCGGCGCCGCAATGGCCGGCAGCACCACCTTCTGATCGCGCTCGACGAGATGATCGATGATGCGCATGGCGTGCAGGGTCTCATCGCCGGATTGCTTGCGCATCCAGGTGGCGAAGCCCGGCAAGTCATGTTCCGCAAGCCACACCGACATGGCGAGGTATTCGTGCGACGCCCGGAATTCGAGCTTGAGGTGATCGTTGAGGCCTTTCAACAGGTCCTTCGTCATGTGTGCCTGATCTGTGTCTAATCTGTGTTTAATCGGTGGCCCTACGGGGTATGTGTTTAATCGGTGGCCCTACGGGGTAATCGTGAATCTCTGCGTGGCCGACGTCGCGAGCACCTCGCTGCCCTTGCGCGCTGACACACTCCAGGCGTGCACTTCGGGTTCGAGGGCCACCGTGGCCGGGAGCTTCGTTTCGGTCACGGTCAAGGGCTGGCTTTCCCAGACCACCCGGCCATCCGAAGCCTGGATTTTGATCACATAGCCATCCGCGCCACCGACCGGCGACCAGCGGAAGGTATCGATGTGCCCACTCATGGCGCCGTCGCTGGGTTCGAGCAGCGAGAGCGTGGCTGCCGGCTTCGACGCGGCGGCTGGTGCTGCCGCAGGCGCGGGAGACGCGGCGGGCGCGGCGCTGTCCGCGCCTCCGCAGGCCAGGGACAGGATCAATGCGGCCACAGTGGCCCCGGGTGCGATCACACGAAGAATCATGAGCGACGTCGCGCGAGCTCGAAGCCCACGCCTCCTAGAATGACGAACAATACGGTGCCGGTCATCGCCAGCGGCAGCTGGCCGTGTCCGCCGAAATATACCGCCGCCGCCATCGCGGCCGCGGCGAGAGACAGCGCCGCGACCACCGCGGCCCCCGACGGTTTCTTCGTCTCCATGTCTTGATTCTATGCGGCCGGAATCCGATTGGACAACAGGCCGACCGCGAGGGCGTAGGCGTGCGCGCAGTTGTAGCCAAGCAGCGCGTCGTAATTGCCATAAACCAGGTAGGTCTTCGAGCCCGCGTTGAGCAGCGACGCGTCGCGATCGACCTTGGGCAGCGTGCCGCCGGCAGCGGTGCGAACGCCGAGGGATTGCCATTTCGCCAGCTTCAGCGGCACCGACATCTCGCGGGAGGCGCGGCAGCCGCTCTGGCGCAGACCCACCGACTGGACCAGCGGCGCAAAGCCGCCGCGCGGCAGCTTCACTTCGCGGCCCCACGCCTGCCCGTCCAGCCACCCGTACGCCTTCAGGTAGTTCGCAATCGACGCAAACACGTCTGGCAACGTCGTCCAGATGTCGCGCCGGCCATCGCCGTCGTAATCCTGCGCGTGCGCAAGGTAACTCGAGGGCATGAACTGCGTCTGCCCCATCGCGCCGGCCCACGATCCCTTCATCCGCTCGAGCTCGATGTAGCCCTGATCCAGAATCTGCAGCGCGTGCATCAGCTCGGCGGTGAAGAACGCGCCGCGGCGGCCGTCCCACGCCAGCGTGGCGAGCGCCTGCACGGTGGGCCGCGTGCCGGTGAAGCCGCCGTAGTTCGACTCCATGCCCCAAATCGCGACGATCATCCGGCTCGAGACGCCATACCGCTTGCTGATCCCGGCAAGCGACGTGCGATGCCGGCGCGACTGTTCCACCGCCGTGCGCACGAACCGCCGCGTCAGCCGGCGCTGCAGGTATTGATCGATGGTGAGGATGGTTTCCGCCTGGGTGCGATCGCGCTCGACGACGACCTCCAGCGGTTCGAGGCCGGTGAGGGCCGCTTCGACGGTTGCGGCGCTCACGCCTTTTTCACGTGCCTGCGCTTTCAGCGTGGCGACGAACGCCGAAAATTCCGGGCGCGGCGTTTCGCCCGGCGCAGGGATGACGACCTGTGCAGACAAGACTGCAGGGAGCAGAACGAGGCTACAACGCGTTGCCAGCCGCACCATCGACCGTGATTGCCTGGCCCGTAATGTAACTGGCCGCCTGCGACGCCAAAAAGACGACGAGGTTGGCCAGCTCTTCGGGCCGCCCCAGGCGGCCGAGCGGAATGCTCGACACCGAGGCCTTCCGCACATCTTCGATCGATTTGCCGCTCTTCTGCGCGTTGGCGTGATCCAACTCGGCGATACGCTCAGTGTCGATCCGGCCCGGCGCGATGACATTGACGAGAATGCCCTGGGGCGCCAGCTCGCGCGAGAGTGTCTTGGCAATGCCCCATACGCCGGCACGCAATGCATTCGACAACGCCAGGTTGGGAATCGGCTGCTTGATGGACGACGAGGCGATCGTCAGCACGCGGCCGTAGCCGGCTTTCTTCATCTCGGGCGCGGCGGCGCCGACGATGCGCGTGAAGCTCAGCAGGTTCTGTTCGAACGCCTTCTGCCACTGCTCGTCGGTCATCGCCAGCGTCTCACCGGCCGGCGGACCGCCCGCGTTGTGGACGACGATCTCGAGACCGCCGTACTCCGACACCGCCGCATCCACGAGGCGTTTGGCTTCGCTCGCGGAGCTGACATCGGCCACCAGCGCCTTGACCCTCGCGCCGGTGTCGCGCCGAATGGTCTCGGCCGCGGCTTCGATTCGCTGTTGATCGCGGCTGCAGACGATCAGGTGGCAGCCCTCGCGCGCCAGGCCCAGCGCCGACGCATAGCCCAATCCGCGGCTCGCCGCCATGACGATCGCGCGCTTGCCCTTCAGTCCGAAATCCATGTGTGTGCTCTTATACCTTTGCCGTCAACAACGAGAGGCGCGACAGAATGTCGTCGAGATCGCTCAGCGTGTCGGCATCCACCGGAGTGAACGGCGATCGCACGCGAGACGAGGCCATCACGCCCCGCAGATGATAGATGTGCTTGCGCAGCGCCAGGTTGATGCGCGGCTGGTTCTCGAACCGGATGATCGGCAGGAACTTATAGAACACGCTCGTGGCACCGTCGCGATCGCCGGCCATGAACTTCGAGTAAATCTCGACCAGGATCTCCGGAAACGCAAACCCGGTCATCGTCCCGATGGCGCCGTGCCGCAGCTCCTCGAGGAACATCATGCCGCCAAGGCCGCCGAAGACCTTGACGTCCTTCGAGATGGCGCGGATCTGCGTGATCTTCATCGGCGCCGGCTCGTCCTCGAGCTTGAGGAAGGCGAGCCGAGGTGAGGCCGCGGCGAGCGTCGCGATGAGCTCCACGCTCATCGTGATCCCGCCAACCGCCGGCGGAAAATCCTGGACCACGACCGGGATGTCGATCGCGTCGGCGACCGCCCGGTAATGCCGCTCGAGGGCCGCGTCGTTGGTGCGCGCCAGCTTGGGCGGGGCCACCATCACCGCCTTGGCGCCCAGCTGCTGCGCGCGGCGGCTGTAGGCAATGCAGCCATCGGTACCCGCGTGCGTGGCGCCGACGCAGATCGGAAAATGGCTACCCGCCGTCTCGATCACGATCTCGGTGACGCGGTCGCGCTCGCCCTCGGTGAGCTTATCGGCTTCGCCGAGCACGCCGAGAATCGTCATGCCGTTCACCCGGGTGCCGCGCGTGAAGTCGGTCAGCGTGCGGAGGCTCGGCTCGTCGAGCGATCCGTCGGGTTTGAACGGCGTCGGGGTGATGTTGTAGATGCCGGTGAGGTACTCGAACATATGGTGGTTACTGCGGTAATTGGGCGTCGGGAAACCTGGTGACGCGATTGACCAAGCCTGCCGTCACGATGAGCAGCAGGACCGGTACTCCCACAATTTTCAACAGTGTGTTCATCGTTTATTGCTGTCCCGCCGACGTCGAGGTGCGCCGCTTGGCGCGCTCGACGATCGCCGCCACGTCGGCGGCGAGTTTCTTTGCGTCGTAGACGATGCCGTCCTTGATCGTGTACTTGATGCCGCCGACGCGCTCGACGCGGCCGTTCGCATCGTTCAGCTTCACCGCCCCGGTGGCATAGAGGACCTTGAAGTTCTCGAGCGGGTTCTGATCGACGAGCACCATGTCGGCCAGCAGGCCCGGACGGATGATGCCGAAGTCGATTTTCTTCCCCTTCGGCTCGTGCAGCGTTTCCGCGCCGTACAGGGTCGCCGAACGAATCACCTCGAGCGGATGGAACCCCGCCTCCTGCAGCATCTCGAATTCATTGATGTAGCCGAAGCCGTAGGTCTGGTAGATGAATCCGGAATCCGACCCCGTGGTCACGCGGCCGCCGGCGTTCTTGTAGTCGTTGATGAACGACATCCACACCTGGTAGAAGCGCTTCCACTGGATCTCGTCCTCGGTGGTCCAGTAGAACCAATAGGCGCCATGCGCGTTGCGATTCGGCTGGTAGAACTCCCAGAGCGACGGCAGCGTGTACTTCTCGTGCCAGTCGGCGTTGCGCATGCGCATCACGTCGCGGCCGGCGGAATAGATGGTCATCGTCGGGTCGAGGACGAACTTGCGATCGATCCACTCCGTGATGAGGGCGTTCCACGGCTCGCTGCCGCGCGGGTGAATCTTGTCCCACAGCCGCGCCACCTGGCCGAAGCGATGCTGTTCGTCGTTGTAGTTCTGGTTCACCGGGAACGGCTGGACCGTGTAGTCCTTGAGCAGCGCCTCGAAGAGACCGTAGTAATGCGTCAAGGTGCCGAGGCCGAGCCGCGAGGCGTCGCGCGCGTTCATGCGGGCCACGCCCATCTGATCGAGGTGCGCGGTGGAGCCGAGGTTGAGTTTCTTCGCCTCGTCCAGCAGCGCCGCCATGATGTCGGGATCCATCGAGCCGAGCTTCAGGCCGTCGACGCCCTTGTTGGCGGCGAACCGCACCCATTCGCGCGCCGACTCCGGCGACTGCCCGCGCGAGCGATCCCAGCCTTCACCGCTGAACGGCCGGTGATAGGAAAAAATCCGCGGCGCGACGATCTGATTCTTCGCCGACAGCTCGCGCTGGTTGAGATCCCAATCCATCGATCCGCAGGGCACGCCGCGGACGGTGGTGACACCATGCGCGAGCCACAGCTTGTAGACGTATTCGGGGTCGCGGGCCTGGCCGCCGCCGCAGTGCACGTGCGCGTCGACAAATCCCGGCATCAGGTACCAGCCGGTGCCGTCGATTTCTTTCGTGCCTTTCGCGGGCCTGCCGCGCTGGTTCAGCGGCACCCCCGGGAAGCCCACGCTCGAGACGTCGGTGATGCGATTGTTCTGCACCACGAGGTCCATCGGGCCGCGCGGCGGCGCGCCGGTGCCGTCGATCACGGTGACGCCGCGGATGACCATCCGATCGAACGGCCCTTCGCCTTCGCCGGCCTGGCGGTTCGGCGTCGGCGGCATCTGCTGTGCCGACAGGGAAATGACGGCGCCAAGAACGATCGTCACGCTGAGAAACACCAACTTGGAGATTCGCATCTTCCCTCCAGAAGCTAACGAGTATATCTGACGGGACGATAATCTTGTCGGGAAGTGATTGTGGTCGGGAGGTGATACCTGCCGGGAAACGACGCCAGTCGGGAAAGCGCACCTCACGACAAGCAGTGCTTCCCGACGAGAAACATTTCCCGACGAGTGGCACTTCCCGCCGAGAAGTGCCTGGCGATCTTATTCCTTATTCGTTCCGCAGCGCGGTCATCGGATCGACGCGCATCGCGCGGCGCGCGGGCAGGAAGTTCGCAAGCGCGGCGGCCATGATCATCGCGGCGATCGCAAGTCCCCACGCGACGGGATCGAACGGCGTGATGCCGTAGAGCACGCCGCGCAGGGCCGTCGCCGCGCCGGCCGCGAGCAGCGCCCCGGCGACCAGACCGATGCCGACAATGGCGAAGCCCTGGCGCATCACCATCGCCAGCACGCCGCCCGGGTTCGCGCCGAGCGCCATGCGCACGCCGATCTCCCGCGTGCGACGCGTGACCGAAAACGCGACGACGCCGTAGAGGCCGATCGCCGCGAGGAGCGTGCCGAGCACGCCAAAGGCACTGGCCAGCATCGCGCCGACACGCGCGGGCATCAACGAGGTCGCCAGATGCTGGTCCAGCGTGCTGGCCGACATCAAGACCAGGCCCGGCTCCATCGCCAGCAGTTCGCGGCGCATCGCCGCCACCAGGTCCGCCGCGTCGCCGTCGGTGCGCGCCAGGAGGAAGTGGTAGCGGCTGGGCCGCTGGGCGGCGGCGTAGTAGATGAACGGCGACGCCGACTCGAGCACCCCGTGCCGCTTGTGATCGCGCACGACGCCGACCACGCGGTAGGTGCGCGCCACCGCCTTGAGCGTGAACGTGTGCCCGACCGCCGACTCGTTGGGCCAGTAGCGGCGGGCCATGGTCTCGTTGATCACCGCCACGTTGGGGCTGCCCTGGATGTCGGTGGCGTCGATGCTGCGGCCGTCGATCACCGGCACGCCGAGCGTGGCGAGATAGTCGGACGACGCCGCCACGTTCTCGATGATCTCGGCCCGCTGGCCTTCGACGTAGCTGCGGTTGTCGATCATCAGTTCGTGCTGGTTGAAGTTGATGGTGAACGGCAGCGTCGGCGTCACCAGCCCCGCAGACCGGACCCCTGGCAAGGCGTTGACCCGGGCCAGCGCCTGGCGCCAGAACTCATCGCCGCGCTCAGGCGAGTAGCGCACCATATCCGTATCCAGCGAGATGGCCGCCAGCCCGCGATAGTCGAAGCCGACATCGGCGCGCTCGGAAGCGCCCAGGCTGCGCAGCAGCAAGCCGGCCACGACGAGCAGTACCGCCGTCAGCGCCACCTGGCTGACGACGAGCGCATCGCCGAGCGCCCACCGCCGCCCGCCGGCGCGCACGGCCGGCGGCTCCCCGCGCAGATCCAACGCCAGGCTGGGCGCCGACGCCTTCAACGCCGGCAGCAGCCCGGCGAGGATGCCGGTCATCGCCGCCACCAGGACCGAGAAGGTCAGCACGCGCGCGTCGATCCGGATATCGAGCGCCACGTCCACCGGCAGCGGCAATTGGATGCTCTGCAGCGCCTGCACCAGGGCCCACGCCAGCGCCACCGCCGCGGCGGCGCCCAGCGTGCCGAGCAGCGCGCTCTCGACCAGCAGTTGCTGAATCAGCCGCCCGCGGCTGGCGCCGATCGCCAGCCGGACGCTGATTTCGCGCCGGCGTGCCGAGGCACGGGCCAGCAGCATGCCGGCGACGTTGGCGCAGGCGATCAGCAGCACGAGGCCGACAATCGTCATCACCGCGGCCGCACCGACTTCCATCGGTCCGCCGGTTTGCGGCACCAGCAGGCGGACGTCCTCGGTCGGCACTCCCGCCATCCGGCGATCCTTGTTGGTCTGCACGTGCTCGGCCGCCAGCTGGCGGCCGATGATCTCGATGTTGGCATGCGCCTGCGCGGCGCTCACCCCGGGCCGGAGGCGGCCCTTCACGAACATCCATCGCGTGCCGCGGCGTTCGAGCCGCGTCGTGCCGATCGGCGACGGAACGCTGTCTTGAATGCCCGCGGGCTCGACTTCCTCGACGTGCGACACCGGCATCCACAACTCCGGCGTCAGCAACGCCACCACACCGGTGAACTCCGGCGGCGCGACCCCCGCGATTGAATAGGGCTGCCCCCGAAGCGTGATCGACGTGCCGACGATCGCCGCATCGCTGCCGAACTCGCGCTGCCACATCCGATGCGACAGCACCACGACGCGCGGCGCGCCCGGCTCGTCATCCGACGGCACCAGCAAGCGGCCGAGGAACGGCTGGATACCGAGCATCGAGAAATGATTGGAGGTGACCACCTGCCCGAACGCGATTCGCGATCGGTCGCCCAGGCTGAGCGGCGCCATCATCGGGCTATACCCGATCATGTCGGTGAAGACGGTGTTCTGGGCTTTCAGGTCGAGGAAGTCGGGATAGGAGTTGGTCGCGTATTGGTCGCCATCGCCGCCGGTGGTGAAGACGTCCACGAGAGTACCGGGCGAACTGACCGGCAGCGGTCTGAACAGGAGCGAGTCCACCAGCGAGAACATCGCCGTGTTGACGCCGACGCCCAGGCCCAGCGAGAGAATCGCCACGGCCGAGAATCCCGGGCTGCGCGCCAGCCATCTGAACGCGTAGCGAATGTCTTTCAGCAGAGTTTCGGCCATATCAAACCTTACGAAGCCAGCGGAGGTAAGTTCACGTCTTTCGATAGCGCCGTCCTGCCAGGCCCGACACCCAGCGCGACAGGCGGCGCGGCAGTGCGCCGTTCAGCCACACCAGGAATCGGTAGATCCTGCCGTTGACGACCACCGGGTGGCCGCGCATCACGGCCTCGTAGCCCTCCCGTGCGACGGACGCCGCGTCGAGCCACAGGATTGACGGCATCTTGTTCATCCGGTCGCGCGTCCCGAGGACGTCGTGAAATTCGCTATACGTGAAGCCCGGACACACGGCGGTCACGTGCACGCCTTTCGAAGCGCCCTCAGCCGACAGCGCTTCCGAGAAGCGAATCAGGAACGCCTTGGACGCGCCATACAGCGTGTGGCCGGCGGGCGCCGGCACCATGCCGGCCACCGACGCAATGTTGATGACGCGGCCCCAGCCGCGCTCGAGCATCGCCGGCAACAGGCGGTAGGTGAGATCGAGGACCGCCGTCACCATCACCTGCATGAAGCGCGCGTGATCGGGCCACGCCACGTTGACGTAACTGCCCGGAACGCCGTAGCCGGCATTGTTCACGAGGAAGTCGATGGTCAGCCGCCGTTGTTGCAATTCCGAGACGATGTCAGCCGAGGCGTCGGCATCGGCGAGGTCGGCGACGATGGTATGGGTCTCGATGCCGTGCCGCTCGCGCAAGGCGGCCGCGAGCGCATCGATCCGGTCGCGGCGCCGCGCGGTGAGCACCAGCGCGTAGCCCTTGTCGGCCAGCAACTCGGCGAACGCCTGGCCGATGCCCGACGACGCGCCGGTCACTAGCGCCGTCTTCCCGTGGCCTTCCTTCATGACGTGTATGATTGATCAACCCTGCCGGAGGAACCTGTATGCGCGTCATCCGAACCCTCGCCGTGCTGATTGCCGCCGTCACGCTCACCGCGTGCCTCGACAGCACGACCATCGTGAAGGTCAAACCCGACGGCAGCGGCACGGTCGAGCAGACGACGCTGGTGAACACCGCGGCGCTCAAAGGCATGATGTCGGGTGCGCA
>CAZEMI010000227.1:0-21740 GCA_964513235.1 uncultured Acidobacterium sp. | reverse complement strand
CTATGCGATACGGACGTTCGTCCCAACTCGCGACCCTAGAGTGCACGCCCTCTCGACGAAGCACTGTCATGTGTGCTCTGCCGGCACCGCCGGTAACCACCGTATATCAGCGTGACTCGTCGTCGAAGCGCCCTCGATCATACGTCGTCTCCGCGGCCAGCGCACCCGGCTGATGGCTATGAACAACGACAAGAGGGCAGGGCCCTTGACAACAGGTCATTCCATATCAGCGAGGCGGAGCCGCGTCGTCCTGGCTCGCCGGTCTGAGGCGGAGCCTCGCTAGGTTATACGTCGGCGGCAAAGGGACGGTTCGGGATCGGGGCAGATCAGCTACATTGATCGCGAAGATGGGCCGATTGCGCATCGTAATCGTCGGCGGCGGGCAGATTGGCTCGTCGCTGGCGCGGGCCCTGGCGCCGGACCACGAGGTAGTGGTCATCGATCACAATCGCGCCGTGGCCGACGCCTTCACCAACATCGACGCCGAATTCATCGTCGGCAGCGGCACCAGCGAAGAGGTGCTCGGGCGCGCCGGCATCAGCGACGCGCGGTTCTTCGTGGCGACGACGCCGCTTGATGAAGTCAATATCGTGGCGTGCGCGATCGCCAATCGCCTGGCGAGCCCGGAAACGATTTGCGTGGTCTCGCGCGCGGATTTCCTTCCTGACTCGAAACAGCTGCAAGGGCTGGCGGAATTCGGCATCAACCGCGTGCTCTGGCCCGAGGCGCAACTGGCCGCCGACATCGAAGGCGTGGTGACGTCGCCCGGTGCCATCGATGCCGAGTCGTTCGCGGGCGGGCTGATCCGGTTGCTCGAGTACCGGCTGGACGCGACCTCGAACCTGATCAATGTCCCGCTCGGTCAACTGCATCTCCCGCGCGGATCGTTGATCGTCGCGGTGAAACGCGGCGGCACCCTGTTCGTGCCGCGCGGCAATACGCAGCTGGCGCCCGGCGACAAGATCATCCTGATGGGCACGCCCGAGGCGATGCAGCAGGTCGAGCGTATGGTCAGCCCGGCCCGGGGCGGCAACCGCATTCAGGTGACGATCATCGGCGGCGGCGACGTCGGCCTGCAGCTGGCCGAGCGGCTCGAGCTGTCCGACCATTGCGACGTGCGCATCATGGAGCGCGATGACGCGCGCGGTGAGATGCTCGCGGCGCGGCTGAAGCGCACGCTGGTGTTGAACGGCGATGGCACCGATCTCGAGTTCCTCGAGAGCGAGAACGTCGGCCGCAGCGACGTGCTGGTCTCCGTGATCGACAACGACGAACGCAACCTGCTGGCGTCGTTGCTGGGGCGGCAGCTCGGCGTGCCAAAGATCGTGACCCGCGTGAGCCGGCCGACCAACCTGCGCCTGTTCGAGCGCGTCGGCATCGATGTGGCCTTGTCGGCGAGAGCTGCGGCCGTGGCGTCGATCCTGCACCAGATCACCGGCGGCACGTCGAGCCTGCTGGCCGTGGTCGAGCACGGCGAGGCGCGCGTGCTCGAGATCATCGTGCCGCCGCACTTCGAGTCGCAGCCGCTCAAGGGGATCGGCGCGCCCGGCGACGCGATTATCGGCGCCATCCTGCGCGGCGGGACGGCGATCGTGCCACGAGGTGACGATCGCGTCGAGCCTGGCGATCGCATCATTGTCTTTTCGACGCACGAGGCCGCGGAGCGCGTCCAGTCCTACTTCAGTGGCAAAGCCAACTAAGCGCCGCGAATGCGTCTGTCCCTAGTCGTTCACGTCACGGGTCTGGTCGTGCGCGTGTTTGGCCTGATGTTCCTGGCCCCGCTCGCGGTCGCGCTGATTTACGGCGAGTCTCTCGATGCGGTCGGGTTTGCCGTGGCCACGATCTTCACGTCCGCCGTGGGCCACCTGATGCGCCGCGCCGGCGGACTCGATGCGGAGGAGGCGGTTGAAGGCATGCGGCGCGTCGAAGGCCTCGCGATTGTCTCCATCGCGTGGCTGGTGATCGCGTGGTTTGCAAGCCTGCCATATCTGTGGAACGGCCTTGGCCCGATCGACGCGATGTTCGAGTCGATGTCCGGCTTGACCACCACCGGTGCCACGGTGTTCCGGGATTTCACGGCGTACGGGCGCGGCATTTTCTTCTGGCGCGGCATGACCCAATGGCTCGGTGGCATGGGCGTGATTGCGCTGTTTGTCGCGGTGCTGCCGCGCCTCGCCATCGGCGGCCGCGAATTGTTCTTCGCCGAGATGTCCGGCCCCGACGACGAGAAGGTGGCGCCGCAGATCCGCCGCACCGCGGCGCTGCTGTGGCGCCTCTACGCCGGGCTCACGGCGCTCGAGACGATCGCCTTACGGCTGGCCGGCATGTCCTGGTACGACGCGATCACTCATGCGTTCACGACGCTGGCCGCCGGCGGCTTCTCGCCGCATCCGCTCTCGATCGCCGGGTACCAGAGTCCCGTGATCGAGTGGGTGATCATCACCTTCATGTTCCTGGCGGGCGCCAATTTCGCGCTGCAGTACCGGGCCTTGCTGCGCCGCGACTTCCGATTGCTGACAGGCGATGACGAGTTGCGCAGCTACGCCGGGGTTGTGGCCGTCGCGACCGTCCTGGTCGCCGTGGCGATCTGGGGCACCCAGGCCTCGGCGGATGTCGTCCGCACGGCGCTGTTTCAGGTGCTGTCGATCATCACCACCACCGGCTACGCGAGCGTCGATTTTCAATTATGGAGCGATCAGGCAAAGGCGATTCTGCTCGGGCTGATGTACATCGGCGGTTGCGCGGGCTCGGCGGGCGGCGGGCCAAAAGTCGTCCGCCACGTGTTGCTCGCGAAGTTCACGCTGCAGGAGCTGCGCCGCACGCTTCACCCGCGTGCCGTCCTGCCGGTCAAGCTTGGCGGCCGCGTCGTGCCTCCGCACATCATGCAGGGCGTCGTGGTGTTCTTCCTGTTCTACATGTTGACGTTCGCGCTGTGCGCGGCGGTGGTGATCGTGCTCGGCGCCGACATCGTCACCGGCATCTCCGCGGCTGCCGCGACGATCGGCAACATCGGTCCTGGCTTCAACCAGGTCGGACCGATGGCGAGCTATGCCGACCTCCACCCGCTCAGCCGCATCGTGCTGACCCTGGCGATGTGGATCGGCCGCCTCGAGGTGATCACCGTGCTGGTCATCCTCCGGCCCGAGGCGTGGCGATCGGGGCAGTGGTCGGCCGCACGCAAATCTTGAATCTGTTGATCTGTTGATCTGTCGATCTGTTGATCTACTGCATGTGAGATCAACCGATCAATAGATCACCAGATCAACAGATTCACCACTCAATCAACCCGCAGTGCCACCATCGGATCGACCCTCGTGGCGCGTCGGGCCGGTAGATAGGCCGCGGCGGCGGTGACCACGGCGAACATCGCGGCCACCGCGACGAAGGTCGCGGGGTCGCGCGGTTCGACGCCGAACAGCATCGATTGCAAGTAGCGCGCGCCGGCACCGGCGCCGATCAGACCGACCGTGATGCCGATCGCGGCGAGCGCGACGCCGCGCCGCATCACCAGCGCCATGACCTGGCCACGTTCGGCGCCGAGCGCCATCCGAATGCCGATCTCCTGTGTGCGCTGCACGACGGAATATGCCAGCACGCCGTAAATGCCGATGGCCGCGAGCACTCCGGCGACCCCGGCAAAGATGCCGAGCAGGACGGCGTAGAACCTCTGGCGTGCCATGGAATAGCCGACCATGTGGTCCATGGTGTGCATCGCATCGATGCCGGCATTGCGGTCCACCGTTCGCACGACGCGACGCACGTCCGGCATCGCGTTGGCAGGATCGCCGCGCGTGCGAACACCAAAGGACAGGAATCCGAGGCCCACCTGCTCGATGCGTTGCCTCGCCATCTGCATCCGCTCGTGCACCTCGATGACCTGGCGGAAATCCATGAAGATTTCGGCATACGCGGGTCTCTCGACGCGCCCCTGCCGCACGTCTTCAACGACCCCGACGATCTCGACCGGGAAGTCGCCCTTCCACGGGCGCCAGATCATGGTGGCTCCCACGGGATTGGCGTCGCCGAAGTATCGCCGCGCCACCGTCCGATTGACGACCGCCGTCAACGGCGCGGAGGCATTGTCGCGCTCGTCGAGATAGCGCCCGCCGAGCAGCGGCACGCCCATCGCCTGCAAATAGCCGCGACTGAGCGATTTCACGCGTGGCTTCGCCTCCTCGGCCAGCATCTCTTCGTTCGTGCGCCCAGGAGGCGTGAACGTACCGATGATGTCTTCCAGGCCAAGCAGGATGCCCGCGTACGCGAAGCCGGCTGCCTCGACTTCCGGCTGTTGCCGCAAGGCCCCGAGCAACGATTCGACCGTCGCGACCTTGCGGGCCGTGGAGTACTCGTTCGGAAGCACCAGCTGAAACGCGAGGGCGCGCGACGGGTCGTAGCCTTTCTCGACCTGCGAGAGATTCATGAAGCTGCTGACGAGGAGCCCCGCCCCGACCAGGAGCACGGTGGCAAGCACCAGCTGACTGACGACGAGAGCCGTCCGGGTCCTTGTCTCGAGTCGCGATGATCCGACACCGCGCGTGCCCATCGCCTGCAGATGACTGAGGCGTGACAGCTGGATTGCGGGGAGCAAGCCGAACACGATGCTCGACACGATCGCGAGACCGATCGCGATGACGAGCACCCGTTCGTCGACTCCGACCTCGGCGATCCTCGGCAGCAAATGGCCGCCAAAACTGATCCGGAACACCCCCTGGGCGTCGATGGTTGCGAGTTGCTTGATCACCTTGAGGCCGACCGCCGCGAGTGCCGCACCGATCGCGCCGCCAGTGACCGAGAGGACCAGGCATTCCGTCAGGATCTGGCGGACGATTCGCGCCCGGCTGGCGCCGATCGCCAGCCGCACGGCGATCTCACGGCTGCGGGCCGTGCCGCGCGCCAGCAACAGGTTGGCCACGTTCGCGCAGACGATCAACAGCACGACCCCGACCGTCCACATGAACACTTGCAATGCCGGACGAATCTCGCGGACGAAGCCTTCCTTGAATGGCTCGACCAGAAATCGCGGCATTGTCGGCAACGGATCCGAGTCCGCGCGGGCCGGGCGCACGGCAGCGCCGATCGCGTTGGCCTCTTCCTGAGCCTGCGCCAGCGACACGCCCGGGTGCAAACGCCCGCGCCAGCCGCCGGCCGCCGGCGGACGTCCACCGGGTGCGAGCACAAACGGTGTGAAGAAGTCGTTCGGCGAGAGGATCGCGTCAAGATGCTCGGGCAGCACGCCGACGACCGTCATCAGCCGGCCGGGCTGCCCGGCGCTGCCCGCGTTACTCACCAGCGCCAGGTTGCCACGTATCTCGATCACGGATCCCACCGCGGCTGGGTCGGACCGGAAGTACGTGCGCCACGCGCCGTGACTCAAGACCACCAGATCGGTATTGCCCTCGTCGGCGCTGCCAATGACACGGCCGATCGCCGCGTTGATCCCCATCACCTCGAAGAAATTGTGCGAGATCGTGGCCGCAGTGAGGCGCGCAGTGCCTTCGCGCGTCGACATGATCACCTGGGGATTGAACGACTGCGCCGCCAGGTCCATCAACTTCGTGCGCGAGCGCCACTCCACGAATTCCGCGTAGTTCGAACGCGGCGTGCTCGGCCGGATCTCCGGCTCCCGGATGGTGACGAGACGGTCGCTGTCAGGGAGCGGCAGGGGTTGCAGCATCACGGTGTCGACCACGCTGAAAATCGTCGTGGTCGCGCCGATGCCGATTGAGAGCGTCAGCATCGCAGCAATGGTGAAGGCCGTGCTGCGCCGCAGCGAGCGAACCGCGTAGCGCACATCCTGCTGGAGGTCTTCTGCCCAGCGAAACGAACGGGCGTCGCGATGCTGTTCTTTCGCCTGATCGACGCCTCCGAACGCGCGGCGGGCGGCGAGCTTGGCGTCCTGCGGGGAGAGTCCCTGCGCGCGGAATTGGTCTGCCAGCAATTCGAGGTGCGAATTCACCTCGCGCGCGAGCTCGTCTTCAGCGCGATCGTGACGGAAAAGGGACAGGATGCGGAGAAAGAACTGTCGGATGGGCGACATCATTCACACCGTAAGGCAACCACGGGCTCGACGCGGGTCGCGCGTCTCGCGGGAAGGTAACTGGCCAATGCCGCGATGGCCGTAAAGCCGATCGCGACCGCGATGAAGGTCAACGGATCGAGCGGCTCGATGCCGAACAGCATCGATTGCAGGTACCGAGCGACAGCGGCAGCGCCGATGACGCCGAGGGTGACCCCAATTGCCGCGAGCACAACGCCCTTGCGAAAAATCAGGCCGAGCACCTGCGACCGCTGGGCGCCGAGCGCCATGCGCACGCCGATCTCCTGCGTCCGGGTGACCACCGAGTAGGCGAGGACGCCGTAGATGCCAATCGCGGCGAGGGCCGCGGCCACGCCAGCGAACACCAGCAACAGCGTGGCGTAGAAGCGTTGCCGCGCCACCGAGGCCGCGAGCAGCCGATCGGCGGGCTCGATTGAATCGACGCCGATCGCCGGATCGACCCGCGCCACCAGTTCGCGCACCTGCGGGATGAACGCCCGCGGGTCACCGGCGGTGCGAATCACGAACGATTGCAGCCCGATCGCGGCCTCGTTGGTGCGCCCAACCGGTTCCTGGTCGCGCGCGAAGCGCGCGATCATCTGCCGGTAATCGACAAACACTTCCGGTTTCGATTCGCGAGCCGGCGACTCGTTGCGGATATCACCCACCACGCCGACCACCTGCATCGGCACGCCTGTCCTGGCGAGATACCAATCAATCGTCTGTCCGACCGCCGCATCATCGTTCCCGAAATACTTCCTGGCGGCCGATTGATTCATGACCACCACAAATGGCGCGTTGGGGCCATCGCCATCGGTGAATTCGCGGCCACCGACGATGCGCATCCTGGTCGCCGTGATGAAGCCCGGGCTCACCGAGCGCACGCGCGCCATGGTTTCCTTGCGCATCTCGTCAAGACCTCTGCCGGGCGGAACGAAGTTGCCGATCATCAGCTCTTCGCCGATCAACACGCCGTGACGCGAAAACCCCGCAGCGGTCACGCCGGGCAAGGCGCGTAGCCGCGACAACATGTCGGTAACCACGTCGGCCCTCTTTGGTACGGAGTACGTGTCGGGCAACAGCAGCTGGAACTCAAGCAGATTGCTCGTGGTGAAACCGAGATCGGTCCGCATCAATCGCACGAAGCTGTGCGCCAGCAATCCGGCGCCGACCAGCAGCACGGTGGCCAATACCAGCTGGCCGACGACCAGCACCGAACGCGTGCGCGGCTCGCGGCGTCCGGTCGATGCACCTCGTGTGCCCATCGCCGCGAGGTGGTTGGTGCGTGAGAGCATGATCGCCGGCAGCAGCCCGAACGCCAGGGCGGTGATCGAGGCGAGCGCCAGCGCAATGCCCAACACGCGAAGGTCGATGGCGAGCTCGGCGGCACGTGGCAACAGTGATGCGCCGAAGATCAAACGGAACAGGCCCTCGGCCTCGGTGATGGCAAGCTCCCGAACCAACCACACCCCGCCGGCGCCGACGACTGCACCGGCGATCCCGCCGGCGAGTGCGAGCACGCCGCACTCAGCGGCGATGAGACGGATGATTCGCGCTCGACTGGCACCGATAGCTGCGCGCACCGCGATCTCACGTTGACGAGTGGTGCCGCGCGCCAGCAGCAGGTTGGCGACGTTCGCGCAGACGATCAGCAGGACCACGACAACAGCGGCCAGCAGCACTTGCAACGCGGTCTCAGCCGGCCGCACCAGCTGTTCCTTCATGCCGATCAGCTCGAAACGCAGCCCCGGCAGCGGTGGCGCGTCAACGGGACGCGGTGGACGAACGGCCTCACCGACGGCATTTGCCTCGAGGGTTGCGGCCTCTCTCGAGACTCCGGGGGCGAGCCTGGCCAGCATCGTGACGCCGAAGGGCCGCTTCGGATCGAGAACGATCGGCGTGAAGAAATCGCCGCCGTATCGAAACGACGGTGGCATGACGCCAACGACCGTCAGCATCCGCGGCATAGCGATCGTGATGCCGCCGGCGCGAAATTCGATGGCGCGGCCAACGATGTTCGGATCAGCGTCGAAGTGACGACGCCATGTATCGAAACTCAGGACCACGACATCCGGACTTTGATCATCGGCGGCGGAAAGCGTCCGGCCCATCATGGCGTTCGCGCCCAACAGCTCCAGCGTGTTGCCGGAAACAGCTGTTCCCCACAGTCCGGCCGTTCCGCGGCTGGTTCGCACGAGCCGCTGGCCCATGCCGATCGTTGCCGCCGTGGCTTCGAGGGTCTTGCTGCGCGAGCGCCATTCGGCAAACTCGAGGTTATTCGGGCCCCGCTGAACCCACTGAAATCCGGCGCGCACCGGCGCCAGGTTCTCGACGACGGTGAAGAGCCGGTCGGCGCCCGGATACGGAAGTGGTTGCAGGAGGATCGTATTGACGACGCTGTAGATCGCCGTCGTGGCACCGATGCCGATGGCGAGTGTCAGGATCGCCGCGGCGGTGAACCCGGGACTGCGCACGAGCGAGCGGATCGCGTACCAGAGATCGCCCCGCATGATCTACGACTCCAGCAGCAGCTTGTCGACGAGGCCGGCGAGGCGGCGCCATTTCTCCGTCTCTTTCTCCAGCGCTTTCTCGCCACTCCTGGTGATGGTGTAGAACTTCGCTTCGCGGTGGCTCTCGGTCTGGCCCCACGATCCTTTGATCCAGCCCTTTTGGTCGAGCCGGACGAGTGCGGGGTAAAGCGTGCCCTGGTTCAGCGACAGCGGGTGATCCGACACCTGCGCCAGCCGTGCCGCCAGCCCATAGGCGTGCTGCGGCCCCATCGTCGACAGCGCGCGCAGAACGATCAGATCGAGGGTGCCTTGGAGAAGCTCGACGCGTTCACTGGCCATACCAGCGGAGCGTCTCACTAGTCCACTAGGATGTCAAGTGAAGGGGCTGACGCTTGAATCTATTGATCTATTGAGCTGTTGATCTGTTGATCTGAAATGTGGGGAGTGGGGTCATCAGCGCGGAGAATGCCGTCAGGCCGATCGCGACCGCGAGGATGTTGAACATCGCCGCGTAGCTGCCGGTGAGATCGACGCACCACGCCAGCAGCAGCGGGCCGACGGCTGATGCGAGCACGGTCATCGCCTGCGCGGCGCCTTGAATGCTGCCCAAGTGTTTGCGGCCGTACACGCGCGGCCAGACGCTGAAGAACAGCACCATCACGAGGCCGCCGCCGAGGCCCATGGCGGTGGCCCACAGCATGACGTGCACGATGGTGGTCACGTGCGGCAGCGCTGCGAGACCGAGCGCCAGCACGAAAAGCGAGATCGATAGCAGCGTGGGCAGCGACATACGCATCGCCAGCCAGCCGCCGCCGAAGTTGCCGGCCAACGCCGTGAGCGCCGTCACGACGAGCGTCTGGTAATAGACATTCGGGCCAAAGCCGCGCTCGGCGAGGATCGATTCGTTGAAGAGGCCGATCCCCGACGCGACCAGGCCGTAGAGCGCCGCCCCGATCGCGAATAACCAGAACGCAGGCGTCGAGAGCGCCTCCTGCCACGTGGCGCCGTCGGCGAAGGTGGTCGACGCTCCTGGGGATGATTCCGGGCTTCGTCTCAGGACCATCCAGCTCACCGGCGCGAGAACCGCGATCAGCGCCACGCCGATCATCAGCCACGCCGCTCGCCAGCCGGACGACTGCACGATTGATCCCACAACCGGGAAGGCGATCATGAAGCCGCTGCTCATCACGATGCTGTAGATGGCCATGGCGAGGTCGATCCGGCGCACGAACCATTGGCCAACCATCGCGAGGCTGACGACCGACAGCGCGCTCTGGCCGAGACCGCGCGTCAGCGTGACGGCGACGGCGAGCGCCCAGAACGACTGCACGCCGCTCATCATCACCACCACGGTGCCGAGCGCCAGCGCGACGATGGTCAACACCACGCGCGTGCCGAGGCGATCGATGAACCGGCCGATGCCGATCGCGAACACCGAGCCAATCAGGGTCGCCCACAAGTTCAGCTGCGCGTACTCGACGCGACCGATGCGGAGCTCGGCGATCAGCGGCTCGGTGACCAGGCCCAGGCCCTGCGTCCGGCCCGGCAGGGTGCCGACCATCGCGGCCGCGGCCAGCAGCAGCACGGTCCATCCGGAAAACACCCGGTCATTGTAGGCTTACACCGACGCATGTCGTTCTGGTCGCGCCAATCGATCGCCGTCAAGCTGCCGCTGCTGTTTGCGTTCGTGCTGCTGATCCTGGGCACGGGCATGGCCGTGCTGTCGTACCTGGAAGTGCGGCACACCGTGGTCGGCATCGCCTCGGAGCGGCTGCAGCAGGCCGCGACGCAGATGGCGACCGTGCTGGGCACTTCAGGACGGCAGCGCGTTACCGCGATGCGGACGTTGATGCGGCGACCCGACGTCGTCGAGTACCTGAAGACACGTCACGCCGCGCACGCGGAAACCATCGCCGGCGCGATCCGCGCACATCTCGGCACCTCGATACCAATCGCCAACGTCGAATTGTGGGATGCCGCGGGCACGCGGCTGCTGGCCACCGGCGCGTCGTTCGATCAGGCGAAGGATGCATCGCAGGCCGGCTATATGCAGGAACTGCAATCGCGCGAGCCGATCATTGGCCGCTTACGCCCCGCGGGCGAGACGCTGCTCTATCCCGTCGGCGGGCGAGTCGAGGAGAAGGGCGTCACGCTCGGCTATGTCGTCGAGCGCCGCCGCATCGCCAATCCGTCGCAATCACAACAGACGATCGCACTGCTCTCCGGTTTGATCGGCAGCGAAGCGGCCATCGTCGTCGGCAACGCCGACGGCTCGGCGTGGTCGGATTTGGTGACGTCCGTGGCCGGCGTTCCCATTCGTGGCGATGGCCTCAACCGCTTGTGGGATTACGAACGGGCCGGCCGGCCGCGTTCCCTCGCGTGGGCGACCGCGATCGACGCCACGCCGTGGATCGTCGCCATCGAGTTCCCGCACAACGCGGTGCTCGCGCCGGCGGATCGGCTGGCCCGCCGCGTGTCGGTGATCGCCTTCACGCTGCTGCTGATCGCCGCGGTCATCGGCTGGGCGATCAGCATGCGGATCACCACGCCGCTGCGGCGGGTGACCGTGGCCGCCGAAGAGGTTGCCGAAGGCCGGCATGTGGCGGCGATCGACATCGACCGCCATGACGAAATCGGCCGGCTCGCCGATTCGTTCAACACCATGACCGAGCGCGTGGAGCAGGCGCGGCAGGAGCTCGAGGGGCGCGTCGAGTCGCGGACCGCGGAGCTGAGCGCGGTGAATCGGGAGCTCGAATCCTTCAGCTATTCGGTGTCGCACGACCTGCGCGCGCCGCTGCGCGCCATTGTCGGCTTCGTGCAGATCCTCGAAGAGGATCACGGCACGTCGCTCGACGCCGAGGCGCGCCGCTCGCTCGACCGCGTCAAGGTCAACGCCACACGCATGGGACAGTTGATTGATGATCTGCTGGCCTTCGCGCAGATCACCCGCGTGCCGTTGTTGCGGCAGCGTGTCGATCTCACGCACCTGGCGCGCACCACCGCGGAGGAAGCGATCGCCACGGCCACGCACCCGATCGAGCTCGTCATCGAGCCGTTGCCGCCCTGCACCGGCGAGCCGGCGCTGCTGAAACAGGTGTTCGCCAACCTGATTTCGAACGCGATCAAGTTCACCGCGAACGCCCAACGCGCGCGCGTGTCGATCGGCGCGACCACCAACGGCGACACCATCTACTACGTGCGCGACAACGGCGCCGGGTTCGACGAGCGCTTCGCCGAGAAGCTGTTTGGCGTGTTCCAGCGATTGCACCGCACGGTGGAGTTCGAAGGCACCGGCGTCGGCCTGGCGATCGTCCAACGCATCATCACCCGCCACGGCGGCCGCGTCTGGGCCGAAGGTAAAGTCGATCAGGGCGCGACGTTCTATTTCACCCTGCCGTCCGCGCCGGTCCCCGACTCCGGTAAACACCGCGTCGCCGCGCACCAGTAGTCACCGATCGAGACCCACCTTTTGGCGAGGCTTCTCCTTTTCCTTTGCTTCCTGTGCGGCCTTCTCGCCGGCGCCGGCGCCGCATCCGCGCAGGACGTGTCCTCCGTAGCCTTGGCGAAGGAGGACTCCACCCCACGACGCGAAGTCCGCGTCGTGGGGACCCCGGATTGGCCCGAATTCCGCGGTCCGGGCGGCCAGGGCCACTCCGCCGAGCGCGGCTTGCCGCTCGAATGGGGCGAGGGCAAGCACGTCGCGTGGAAAACGCCGGTGCCCGGCCTGGGCTGGTCGTCGCCGGTGGTGGCCGGTGGCCGCGTGTGGATCACAACGGCGATCGAGCAGCGCGGCATTTCGTTACGCGCGCTGGCGTTCGACGTCGCGTCGGGGCGCGAAGTCGTCAACGTCGAGATCTTCAGGATTCCGGCGTCGCGTCGAGAGATCAATCCAAAGAACAGCTGGGCATCGCCGACACCCGTGATCGACGGCGACCGCGTCTACGTGCACTTCGGCGCCGACGGCACTGCCGCGCTCTCCAACACGGGCGCGATCCTGTGGAAAGCCCGCTTCGACTACCAGTCCCAACACGGCGCCGGCGGATCCCCGATCGTCTTCGGCGATCTGTTGATCATGAATTGCGACGGCAGCGATGTGGCGTTCGTGATTGCGCTCGACAAGAACACCGGCAAGGTGAAGTGGAAGACCAACCGCGGCTTTCCGGCCGATCAGGCCTACACCACGCCGCTGCTGATTCGCGCCGCGGACCGCGATCAGCTGATCAGCGTCGGCGCCTTCAGGGCCCGCGCCTACGATCCACTGTCAGGCAAAGAGATCTGGCGGGTCAGGTACGACGAGGGCTTTTCGAACGTGCCACGGCCGGTGTTTGCGCACGGGCTCGTCTACGTGGCCACGGGATTTCAGCAGCCGTCGCTGCTGGCGGTGCGCCCGGATGGGACGGGCGACGTGACGAAAACGCACATCGCGTGGGCGCTGAGGCGCGGGGCGCCGCTCACTCCGTCGCCGCTCGCCGTTGGCGATGAGCTCTATATCGTGAATGATGGTGGCATTGCGACGTGCCTGGACGGCCGGACCGGCGCCGTCATCTGGCAGCAGCGGCTGGGTGGGACGTATTCCGCCTCACCCGTTTTTGCCGATGGCCGCATATACTTTCTGGCCGAGCAAGGCGTGACCACGGTCATCGCTCCGGGAAAGGAATTTCGGCGGCTGGCCACCAATACGCTGGATGGTGGCCTGCTGGCGTCGATGGCAGTATCCGGCGGATCGTTGTTTTTGCGAACCGACAGTCACTTGTACCGTATTTGGGCCGCAGCAGGCGCAGATGACGCAGGCCACAGAAGGCGCAGATTACACAGATAGAGAAAGGTTGAGATAACGGGATGACGACACGACGCATTCTTTCTTCCGTGGCGATGCTGGCGGTCCTGGCCGGCACGGCATTCGCCCAGACCACCGGGCAGAAACCGTTTGAGCCGCAGGTCGGCCAGGCCGGCAAGGACGTGGTGTGGGTGCCCACGCCGCAGGCCGTGGTCGACCAGATGCTCGACATGGCGAAGGTCACCAAGACCGACTTCGTCATGGATCTCGGATCCGGTGACGGCCGCACCGTGATCACCGCGGCCAAGCGCGGCGCGCGCGCGATGGGCATCGAATACAACCCCGACATGGTGGACCTGTCGGTGCGCAACGCCAAGGAAGCCGGCGTGGCCGACCGCGCCACGTTCGTCAAGGCGGACCTCTTCGAAACCGATCTCTCGAAAGCCGACGTGATCACGATGTTCCTGCTGCCCTCGATCAATGTCAAGCTGCGGCCGAAGATTCTCGACCTCGAGCCCGGCACGCGCATCGTCTCGAACACGTTCACGATGGAAGACTGGCAGGCCGACGACACGACGACGGTGACCGATGGGTGCTCGAGCAGCTGGTGCACGGCGCTGTTGTGGATCGTGCCGGCGAAGGTGTCCGGCACGTGGAGCACGCCGAACGGCGCGCTGGTGATGACCCAGAACTTCCAGATGATCTCGGGCACGCTCGGCAACCAGGCCATTCAAGGCCGGCTGCGCGGCAACGAGATCACGTTCACGGCCGGCACCACGAAGTACAGCGGCACGGTGGATGGCAACACGATCAGGATCGCGTCGCCGAGCGCCTTCACCGCCAACAAGAAGAGCTAGTAAAAAACAAATGATTGCGGGGGCGACGTCATGCGGACGTTGCCCTCGCGATCGATCGCTTCGACCCGCCAGTCGTATGGCACGTCGCGCTCGAGCACGCCGCTCGGCGGCGGCGCCACCCTCAGCCCGGTCGTCTCGGTCTGCCACACGACCGCCGTACCACGCCTGCCGCCCTGGCCCTCGGGGCCCTCGGCATCGTCGCGCATCGAGCACGGCGGCGGCAGTAATGTGCAGAATCGAGAAAAAACAGGCAATTTGGCTGGATTTCCACAGTCTTGGTCAAACGCCCGTTTTTGCGATTTCCGGCCTGAAATGTCTACAAATGTCTCGTGAAGTCATATCTTCTTGCCCCATCCATGTGCCCCCGGGATTGGGTGTATATTTCTCACAGATTGAGTAGGACGCCGAGTCAGCCTCTGGCGCCATCGCTCTTGGTACGTGTGGGGACTTTGGAATGAAAAGCGTCGGTTCCATTTCCCTTGGCACTGCGGTTGTGTGCCTTGGGCTGTTTACAGTACTGGCGGCACAACAGCCCGCCGCAACGGCGCCGCCGTCTGCCCCGACGCGTACGGCTGCGGCCACGAAACCCGCGGTGTCACATCAGGCCGCCACACCGGCGAAGCCCGTCGCCGCACACCCGGATTACAACGCGCTCGTGAAGCGTTACTGCGCGGGCTGTCACAACGATCGCAACAAGGATCGCGCCGGCAGCCTCTCGCTCGCGTCGTTCGACATCGCCAGGGCCGGCGAAGACGCGGACGTGGCCGAGCGCATGATTCGCAAGCTGCAGGCGAGCATGATGCCGCCGCCGGGCATGCCGCGCCCCGACGCTTCGACCTATCAGATCCTCATCCGCACGCTCGAGACGACGGTTGACGCGCACGCGAAGGCGAATCCGAATCCGGGCGGCCGCACGTTCCAGCGGCTGAATCGCCCCGAGTACGCGCGCGCGATCAAGGACCTGCTCGAGATCGACGTGAATGCGGCGCACTGGCTGCCGCAGGACACGATGAGCGCGAATTTCGACAACATCGCCGACGAACAAACGCTCTCGCCGACGCTGCTCGAGGCGTATCTCAACGCCGCCGGCGACATCAGCCGCATGGCGGTGGGCGACAAGAACGCGCCGGCGATCGACAAGACCTACACCAACCAGACCTACGTTTCGCAGCATCCCTGGGACCACGTCGAGGGCGCGCCGTACGGCACGCGCGGCGGGATGGTCGTCAGTCACGTGTTTCCCGCCGACGGCCAGTACGCGTTCGAAGTCACGTTCACTAACGGCGACAACTCGCGCTTCGAGGACGTCGACATCTCGATCGACGGCCAGCGCGTGGCGCTGCTCCAGTACGAGAACGGCCCGCAAATCGCGGCGGATGGCAGCGGCGCGACGCCGCTCTTCACCGACCCGATTCTCGTCAAGGCCGGCCAGCACCGGGTGGCGGCGGCGTTCATTCGCCGCGCCGATGGGCCGTACGAAGATTTGATCAAGCCGCACGGGTGGTCCAACGCGGGCGGCGGGTCGGGCGGCGGCGGCATCACCACCCTGCCGCAGCTGCGCGACGTCGTGATTCGCGGGCCCTACACGACCACCGGCATCTCGCTGACGCCGAGCCGCCAGAAGATCTTCAGCTGCCGTCCCACCTCGTCCGCGGATGAGCCCACGTGCGCGCGGCAGATCATCACGCGCCTGGGTAGCGAAGCCTACCGGCGGCCGCTGACCGCAGCCGAGATCGATCGCCTGCTGCCCTTCTACGAAGGCGAAGCGGTGAAGAACGGTTTCGAGGCCGGCGTGCGAGCGTCGCTCGAGGCGATCCTGGCCAGCCCGTACTTCATTTTCCGTCTCGAGAAGGCGCCGACCGACGCGCGCTCCGGCGGCACCTATCGCGTCGCGGACATCGACCTGGCGTCGCGGCTGTCGTTCTTCCTGTGGGGCTTGCCGCCCGATCAGGCGCTCATCGACGCCGCCGGCCGCCGCGAGCTGTCAACCCTGGCGGGCCTGGAGAAGCACGCGCGGCGCCTGCTTGCCGATCCGCGCGCGGCCGCCCTCGCGGATCGTTTCGCGGCGCAGTGGCTGCGCCTGCAGGACATCGAGAAGGTCCGTCCCGATCCGAATTTCTATCCGAGCTTCGACGAGAACCTCGCCGAAGCGATGCGCACGGAGACCAAGCTGTTGTTCAACAGCCTCGTCGCGGGAGACCGCAGCGTGCTCGAGCTGCTGACGGCCGATTACACGTATCTCAACGACCGGCTGGCGCGCCACTACGGCATCAAGGGCGTGGTCGGCTCCGAGTTCCGCCGCGTCGCCTATCCAGACGTCTCGCGCCGCGGCATCCTCGGCCACGGCTCGATGCTGGTGCAGACGTCGCTGGCCAACCGCACCTCGCCGGTGCTGCGCGGCAAGTGGGTGATGGAAGTGCTGCTCGGTACGCCGCCGCCACCGCCGCCGCCCGACGTGCCCGATCTCGAGGCGGCCGGCGCGGCGAAAGACGGCCGGCTGCTGACCACGCGCGAGCGGATGGAGATCCATCGCACCAACGCGACCTGCAATTCGTGCCACCGGTTCATGGATCCGATTGGTCTCGCGCTCGACAACTTCGACGTCACGGCCAGGTGGCGGCAGCGCGAGAACGGCATGCCGATCGACACGACCGGCGATTTCTACGATGGCACCCGCGTGACCTCGCTGCCGGAGTTGACGGCGCAGCTGGTCAAGCGGCCGACGCCGCTGGTGCGCAATTTTGCCGAGAACCTGATGGCCTACGGCCTCGGCCGGCGCGTCGAGTACTTCGACCAGCCGACCATTCGCGCGATCGCGAAGGCGGCGGAGGCCAACAATTTCAAGATGTCGTCGTTCATCCTGGGCGTGGTCAAGAGCGACGCCTTCCGGATGCGGCGAGTGCAACCGGAAGCGGCAACGACCGAAACAACGAAGGCGAGCGGACGATAGCTCACAGGAGATCGCGATGCATTTCATGACTGGAAAGCACATGCCCCGCCGGACGTTCCTCCGGGGCGCCATGGGCGCCGCGGTGGCGTTGCCGTTCCTGGACGCGATGGTGGCCGCCAAGGCCGCCGGCGCGAAGGGCGCCGCAGCCGCGGAGCGCACCCGCCTGATCTGCATCGAGGAGGTCCACGGCCTGGCCGGGTGCAACAAGTGGGGCGCCAGCAAGTTCCTCTACGCGCCGGAGCAGACCGGCTCCGACTTCACGATCCTGCCCGACAGCGCGCTCTCATCGCTCGAGCCGTACCGGCAGCACATGACGATCGTGTCGAACACCGACGTGCGCATGGCCGAAGCGTTCACCGCCCCGGAAATCGGCGGCGACCACTTCCGCTCGAGCGCGGTGTTCCTGACCCAGTCGCATCCCAAGCAGACGCAGGGGTCCGACATCTGGGCCGGCACGTCGTTCGACCAGATGTACGCCCAGCGCTTCGGCCAGAGCACGCCGATGCCGTCGATGCAGTTCTGCATCGAGAGCCTCGACCAGGCCGGCGGCTGCACCTATAACTACTCCTGCGCCTACACCGACTCGATCAGCTGGGCGTCGCCCAACGAGCCGCTGCCGATGATCCGCGACCCGCGCGTCGCCTTCGACATGCTCTACGGTTCCGGCGGCTCGCAGCAGGATCGCTCGGAACGCCGCAAGACCCGCCGCAGCATCCTCGATTTCATCTCGGGTGAAGTGGCCGACGTCCGCCGGGAGCTCGGCGTCGGCGACAAGGCCCGCCTCGATCGCTACCTCACGCACGTGCGGGAGATCGAACGCCGCATCGAGGCGATTGAAGCCCGCAACACCGGCGGCGAACAGCGCGCGCTGCCCGACGCGCCGGCCGGCGTGCCCGACTCGTTCGCCGAACATATGAAGCTGATGTTCGATCTGCAGGTGCTCGCGCTCGAGACCGACATGACGCGGATCATCTCGTTCAAGACCGGCCGCGACGCGCAGAACCGCGTGTTCCCGGAGAGCGGTGTCAACCTGCCGTTCCATCCGACGTCACACCATGGCGATCGCGAAGAGCGGATCATGGACTTCAACCGGATCAACAAGTTCCGCGTCGGCCAGCTGCCCTACCTCCTCGATCGCCTGAAGGCGGTGCAGGAAGGCGACGGCACCATGCTCGACAAGACGCTGGTCGTCTGGGGCTCGCCGATGGCCGACCCGAACGTCCACAACCACCGCCGCTGCCCGCTGATCCTGTTCGGCGGCGCCAACGGCGCGTTGAAGGGCAACCTCCACATCAAGGCCGCAGCCGATACGCCGATGGCCAATGCGTTCCTGACGATGGGACGCATCCTCGGCATGGAAGACCTGAAGCAGTTCGGCGACTCGACCGGTGAGCTGTCGCTCACGCAGGCTTCGGCGCCGACAGTTGCTTGAGGGTAGACGATCTCAGATCTCAGATCTGAGATTGCTGATTAATTTGGGATTCGTGGAGTTGGAGATTGCCGAATCAATCGATCGATCTGAGATCGTCAATTGATCTGCAATCTGAAATCTGAGATCTGAAATCGACAGAGGCCACCTATGCGTCAGGTTTCTTTACTCCTACTGGTCTTCACCTTGTCCGCCGCCCTCGGCGCACAGCAGTCCGCGTCGCCCGTGGCCGATGCGGCGGCGCACGGCGACAAGACGGCGATCCGCGATCTGCTGAAGCAGGGCGCCGACGTCAACGCCGCGCAGGGCGACGGCATGAGCGCGCTGCACTGGGCCGCCGAGCGCGGCGACGCCGAGCTCGCCGACTTGCTGATTTACGGCGGCGCCAACACCGGCGCGGTGACGCGCATCGGCCTGTACGCGCCGCTGCATCTCGCGGCCAAGTCGGCAAGTCCGGCCGTGGTGGCGGCGCTCGTCAAAGCCGGTGCCGACGTCAACGCGAAGTCGAATCCCAGCGGCGCCACGCCGCTGCACCTGGCCGCACTGGCCGGCAGCACCGGTGTGATTAACCTGCTGGCCGATGCCAGGGCCGACCTCAACGCCCGCGAAGCCGAGTGGGAACAGACGCCGCTGATTTTCGCGGCATCGGCGAACCGTGCCGAAGCGATCACCACGTTGATCAAGCGCGGTGCCGACCCGGATCTCGCGAGCAAGACGATCGACGTCGCCAAGCAGGGCCGGTTGGATCGCGCGGCCGTTGACCGCCAGCGCAAGGTGATCGAAGGGTTCATCGGCAAGGACTCCGACAAGCGTCCGACGCCGGCGCAGATGCAGGCGGCGATCGAGGCCTCGCGCGAGCTGCTCAGGTCCGGAATAATTCCGCCGCCCGATCCGAACGCGCCGCCACCGCGCGGCTTCAATCCGGAAGAGATCAACCCGCCCGTATCGGCCAAGGGCGGCATGACGGCGCTGTTGCACGCGGCGCGCCAGGGCTACATCCAATCGGCCGAAGCGCTGCTCGACGGCGGCGCCGACATTGACAAGACCCAGGCCGGCGACAACACCAGCCCGCTGCTGACCGCGGTCATCAACGGCCAGTTCGACATGGCGATGATGCTGATCAAGCGCAGCGCCGATCCGAACGTGACCGCGAAGAACAACGGCGTGTCGCCTCTCTGGGCGGCGGTCAACACCATGTGGCAGCCGCGCACGCGCTTCCCGCAGCCGCAGGAGATGGAGCTGCAGAAGCACACCTACCTCGAGGTGATGCAGGCGCTGCTCGACAAGGGCGCCGATCCGAACCACCGCATCAGCTCCCATCCCTGGTACCTCGTCTACACCGGTTGCGGCAACCGCAATTGCGGTCTGGCCGACACGGCGGGTTCCACCGCGTTCTGGCGCGCGGCCTACGGCACCGACGTGCTCGCGATGAAGCTGCTCGTCGCCTACGGCGCCGACCCGACCATTCCGACGATGTCGCCGCGCGAGCGTCCGCGGCGTGGCGGTGGCCCTCCGGGCGCACCCGGCGACCGGCCGCAGGGCGCGGGCGGCGCGATCATGCCGGACGCCGAACAGGGCATGGAGAAGTACGACGCTCCGCCGATTCCGTACGGCGGCCCCGGTGCGTTCGCGATTCACGCCGCTGCGGGCGTCGAATACGGCGAAGGCTTCGCCGGCAATGCTCATCGCCATGCGCCCGACGCGTGGCTGAGCGTGATGAAGTATCTGGTCGAGGAGCTTGGCGCCGACGTCAACCATCGCGACAACGACGGCTACACGCCGCTCCATCACGCCGCCGCCCGTGGCGATAACGAGATGATCCTGTATCTCGTGAGCAAGGGTGCCGACGTGAAGGCGGTGGCGCGCAGCGGCCAGTCGACGGCCGACATGGCCAACGGTCCCGTGCAGCGTCTCTCGGCGATTCCCGAGACGATCGAGCTGCTCGTGAAGCTCGGCGCGAAAAACAATAATCGCTGCGTTACTTGCTAGACACAGCTGTTGATTTTTTGAGCTGATGATCGGTTGATCGAAAATCAACAGCTCGAGAGATCAACAGATCATCAGATGCAGACAAGGAGCTCCCGTGGCCAGTGAAATGACCCGCCGTGACGTGATGAAGTCTGGATTGGCCGCAGCGGTTCTCGGCGCTGCCGGGACGTTTGACTGGGTCCTGCCCGCGCTGGCGCAAGGCGAAGTCGTAGTTCCGTTCACGGATTCGCATCAGAACTTCAATCCATCGCCGGCTCCCGATCGCCGCCTGTTCGACACGCGGGCGCTGAGCGGTCCGTACACGCCGAAAGATCAGTTCTTCACCACGCAGCACTACGGTCATCCCGAGGTGGATCCGGCCGCGTTCCGGCTCAAGGTTTCGGGGCTCGTGAACTCGACCCTCGCGCTGTCGCTCGACGACCTGCGCAAGATGGGCAATACCGAGCTCATCGCCGGCTTCGAATGCTCGGGCAACCGTCGTCCGATCCAGGGGCTGATCGGCAATGGTCGCTGGACCGGGGTGCCGCTGAAGAGCGTGCTCGACAAGGCGGGCGTGAAGGCAGACGCGCACGAGATCGTGTTCTTCGGCGCCGACCGCGGCAAGGAAGCCGTGGCGTTCCGCGGCAACAACTTCGACGTCGAGCAGCAGTACGGCAGGAGCCTCCCGCGCGCCCGGGCGCTGGCCTCCGAGCCGGCGCCGTTCCTCGCGTATGCGCTCAACGGCGAGCCGCTGACCAGGCACCAGGGCGCCCCGTTGCGCCTGATCGTGCCGGGCTGGTACGGCGCGCCCAACGTGAAGTGGCTCTCGGAGATCGTCGCGCAGCAGGATCCCTACATGGGCAAGTTCCAGACCCACTGGTACCGCACCCTCAAGGGCGAGATGATCAACGGCGAGATGAAATGGGTGGAGACCGGCATCACGCACCTCAACCTGAAGTCGTTCGTCGCGCGCGTCACCAAGAACGGCAATGCGCACAAGGCGACGGTGATCGTGTTGAACGACGGCACGCCGATCAAGAGCGTGGAAGTGAAGGTTGACGAAGGCCAGTGGATGGCCGCGAAGGCCGACCCCGCCACCACCGCGAAGTACGGCTGGAAGCTGTATCACCTCGACTGGCCGAACGCGGCCGCCGGCGAGCACACCATCGTGTCGCGCGTCACCGATGCCACCGGCAAGGTTCAGCCGACCGA
>CAZEMI010000226.1:0-12464 GCA_964513235.1 uncultured Acidobacterium sp. | reverse complement strand
TAACCACCGTATATCAGCGTGACTCGTCGTCGAAGCGCCCTCGATCATCCGTCGTCTCCGCGGCCCGCGCACCCGGCTGATGGCTATGAACAACGACAAGAGGGCAGGGCCCTTGACAACAGGTCATTCCATATCAGCGAGGCGGAGCCAGATGCTCGTTGCTCTGAGGCGGAGCCTCGCTAGAGACGCGTGGCGCGGATGTGATCGGCGACGCGGATCGCCTGCGCCACGATCGTCAGTCCCGGGTTCACCGCGGCTGACGAAGGAAAGAAGGACGCATCGACGACGTAGAGGTTGTCGACGTCGTGTGTTTTGCAGTTGATGTCGAGGACCGATTGTTTCGGATCGGTGCCAAACACCAGCGTCCCGCACTGATGCGTGGTGTTCTTGGCTTTGTGTGAGTGCGTAATCACCATCCAAAACCCGAGCTTGCGGAGGATCTTTTTCGTTTCACTGACTAGCGCGCGATGGGCGGCCACGTTGTTGGGTTGGTAATGGAGACGGATGCGGCCGTCGCGCTCGACGGTAACCTTGTTGTCGAGGCGCGGGAGATCCTCGGTCATCGCGAGCCAGTCCACGCCCCTCGAGACCCATTGCTCGTAGGCCCACACCGGCACCGACGGCACCACCGTCTGCGCCATCACGCCGTGCGTGCGGCCCTGTGATTGGATGTGCCCGAGTGGATACCTGGTGTTCGGCCCCTTCAGATAGAAGTCGTTGATCGCCACGGTCTTCTGGAACACCGTGTCGTTCTTCCGCAGCGGATGAAACCCCTGCATCATGGTCGCCAGGTGCGCCATGTACCGCTTGCCGACGAGTCCGGAGGAATTCGCGAGGCCATCCGGATGTGTGTTGCTGGCCGATCGCAGCAGCAACGCCGCAGAGTTCACCGCACCGCACGACACCACGACCAGCGGGGCCCAGACCTTTTCAGCCTTGCCGTCACGTTCGATCTCGACGGCTTCAACTGTGCGGCCGCTCGCATCGGTGACGAGCGTGCGCGCGACGGCGTTAATCCACAACGTCACGTTTGCCGATTGCGTGGCCGGCCGCACTCCACACACGTCGGCGTCGCTCTTCGCGTGGATTTTGCAGGGGAACGAATTGCACGTGTTGCAGAAGATGCAGTTCTCGCGCAGACCAAGCGGCAGTGGCGACGGATGCAGCCCTTGCGCCTTCAGCCGCTCCACGATGTCGCCAACGATGCGTGAGTGTGGGACCGGGGGATGGGGATACGGTCCGCGCGGCGCCTCGGTCGGGTCGACACCATGCTGGCCGTGCACATCGTACATCCGCTCGGCGCGGTCGTAATACGGCGCGAGCGTGTCGTAATCGATCGGCCACGCCGGCGACACGCCGTCGGCGTGCTCGATCTCCGTGAAATCCTCCGGCCGCAGCCGGTACATCACCGTGCCCCAGAACTTGGTGTTGCCGCCCACGCAGTAGTGCGTGTACGGGCGGAACGCGCGGCCGTATTCGTCGAGCCACGTTTCGGTGGTGCGGTAGCGCAGATCCTTCCACACCGACGCCGGGTTCCAGTTGTGATCTTCCTGCGGAATGAAATTACCGCGCTCGACGATCAGGATCGTCGCGCCGGTCCCGGCCAGCTCGCGCGCCATCGTCCCACCGCCCGCCCCGCTGCCGATGATGACGATGTCAAAGGAATTCATCAGGGACCGGGGATCAGGGATCGGGGATCAGGATCGGGGATCAGGATGCCAAAGACGCATAGATCTGGTCCATCAGCCGCTGATCGTCCATTGCGCGCTCGAGGCTCATCTCTGGACTGCCGCCGTTGCGGATCGCGTTGCGGAAATCGCGGTACATGGCGTGATAGCCGCGGATATCCCAGAAACCCGGAAACATCAGCCGCGGCAAGCGGCCTTCCGTGCGCGCCAGCAGGATGACGCCATTCGATTCGAAGGTGATCACGCCCTCGCGCCCGTACAATTTCGACATGCGCAGGCCCCTCAACATCGACGGGATCTCGCGCGAGTAATACAGCGACCCGACCGCGCCGTTGTCGTAGTTGAACGCCACCATCATGCTCTTGACGCGCTGGTCGGGGCCCTCCGCCGACGGTGCCGGCCGAAAGCCCCTGATGGTGGTGATCTTCGGGCCGAGGCTGGCGGCGAGATGCAGCCAGTGAATGCCTTCCTCGAAGAACGCGTCGCCGCCGGCCATCGTTTCGTCGTTGCGCCAATCGTCCGCGCTCTTCAGCCGCTTGACGATGCTGCTGAAGTGGCCGAACACCAGGTCGCCGACGGCGCCGTCGGCGAGCAGCGTGCGCAACCGGATCGCGAGCGGCTTGTAGTGATCGTTCTCGCCGACCAGCACCACCCGCTTCGCGCGATCGCGCGCTTCGCGAACGGCCTCGTAGTCGCCCATCGTGAGGTACGCCGGTTTTTCGACGAGCACGTGCTTGCCGGCCGCCAGGGCCTGCAGCGTCAGGTTCAAATGGAAGCGCGGCGGCACGGCAATCACGACCGCGTCGATGTTCGGATCGTTGATTGCGTCCGCGTAGTCGGAGTAGCTGCCGGTGCCGCGGAACTCGCCGCAGAACTCAGCGGCCTTGGCCTTGTCGCGGCTGGCGTAGCCGCAGACGATTTCGCTCCTGAATCGCCTCAGGTTCCGGCTGTGGACCCGCGTGATGAAGCCGCAGCCCAGGAAGGCAATGCGCAGGGAGTCGGGCATTGGAGAACATCATGATACATCTCGTGATCTACTGATCTTGTGATCTATTGATCTCGTGATCGGTTGATCTACTTTCGCGACACGACGATGGTGATCTCCGTTGTCGAGCCGGGTGCGAGGTCGAGGCCCGAGGTGACATCGGAGCGGCCCGCGCGCACGGCGGTGACGCGCCATTCGTCGGACAGTCCGGATAACTGGAACTGGCGGCGGCCGAAGAGTCCTGGCATGGTGAACGAGCCGTTGCGGCGGACCGCACTCCGGTCGGGCCCCGTCGGATCGAGCTTCAGCTTTCCGCTGACCCAATGAGCCTCGACACTCACGCCGTCAACGGGCGGCACGCCGCCGGTGTCGACGACCGCGCGTCCTCTCACACGAGCGGTCGGTTCGAGCCTCATCGGCACCTCGTACTCACCCACGCCGATGATGATCAACTGATACGCGGCGAGGGTTCTCGATCCGGCGCGCGCTCTGGCGGCGATCACATAGCGGCCTTCGAGGAGATCGGTAACGACGGCGGTACCCGCGCCCGACACCTTCATGTCGACCACCGTATTTGTGTAGGGTGTGGCGAGCGTCATCTTCTGCACGCGGAAGCCGCGGGGGCCGGACAATGTGGTTCGAATCGTTCCGACCGGGGTGTCGCGCGCGCGAATCTCGATCTCGAGCGTCGTGCCGGGCTCGACGGTGATGGGCAGCGCGTCCGCGCGCGCGTGCACACCGGGGTAATACATGACGCGATGCCACATGGCCCGGCCCCCAGCCGGATCGATCCGAATCAGCATCGTGCCTGCCGGCACCGAGAGGATTTCGAAGCGGCCGTCGGAGCCAGACCTGGCGCCGCGCGCGCCGAGCGATTGCTGCTTGAACTCCGTGCTGAGACTCGCACCTGCGATGGGCCGCCCTTGCTGGTCGAGCAGCCGGCCGCGGATGATCGCGCCTCGAGGCAACGACACGTCGGCATCGTTCACGCGCTGATTGGCGATCACGTTGATGGGGTTACAGTACGAGCGCGGTTGGCCTTTCGAACCGGGGCACGAAGGCAGATAGGCCCCGTGGCTGAAAGAGAGCCGATAGGCGCCGTCGCTGATCTCGTCGAACCCGTAACTGCCGTCGCCGCCGGTCAGTGTCTTACCGACTCGCATGAATTGCCGCGTCGTGATCGGGCGCCCCGCAATCACTGTGGTTTCCTGCTCGATCCTGCAGTCGATCAGGCGCACCTCCGCACCGTCGATCGGCTTACCCGTCAGCGCGTCGATCACGCGTCCGTGAATCGACGAGGTTCCGGCGTTCAGAGGCGGAGGCTCTGGAAACATCGCTGGCCGCGTTTGTTCGAATGCCGCGAGCAGCGTAGCGGCGATGGCCAGCGCGGCGGTCAGGAGTAGGGCCATGCGCCTACCGTTTCGCCACGACGATCGCGATCTCGATCGCCGAGCCTGGGGCGAGGTCGACGCCGCTCGAGGTGATGTCGCTGCGGCCCTGGCGAATCGCGATCACCTGCCAGTCCGCCCGCAAGCCGGCAAGACGGAACGAGCGCGTGCCGAAGAGGCCGTCGATGGTGAAGGAACCGTCGGGTCCGACGTGAGCTTCGTCCCGGCCGAGCGGATCCAGATCGATCGTGCCGTCGGTCCATGCGGCAACGACGCGGGTGGTGTCGATGGGCGGGAGACCGCCGCGTTCCACGATGACCCGGCCGTTGACCCGGGCGGTGGGCTCCAGCGACAGCGCGACGGTAACCTCGCCACCGGTGATGTGGACGATCTGATGTGCCGCGAGCAGCGCATCGCGCGATCGGGCGCGCGCATAGACCGCGTAGCGGCCTTCACGCAGGCTATCGACGTAGCCGATGCCCTCGTCGGACACCGTGACGTTCTTGATCTGGTTGGCTTCCGGACGCAGCACCCTCACGCGTTCGAGCGTGAAACCATCCGGCCCCGAGACCACGGTCTTGATCGAGCCGATGAAGATCGGCGGCATGTGGAAGTCGAGCTCGATGATCTCGCCCGGCTTGACGTCGATCGGCCACGCGTCGAGGCGATCGAGCACGCCGGGAAAATACGCCGGCGGACTATTGACCGGCGGCAACCGCTTACCCGAGACAAACCGGATCCGAGGCGTGGCCCGAAGCATGATCTTCCCCGGCGGCACGCCGGTGATGGTGAACGTGCCGTCGGCGTCTGAGATGGCTGGACGTCCGACGAGGACTTCGCGATCCGTGCCCACGGTGAGCGCGACGATCTCGATGTCCGGCGTTGCCTCACCGTCCGGACTGACGACGCGGCCCCTGATCGTGGCTTCAGGAGCACTTGCGGGTTGCATCAGCAGCACAACGATGCCGATCGTGGCGGCGTTCATGCGGGAGTTCCCGAAGGGAATGATATAACTCCGCCACGGACCTCCATGGCCGAGAAGTATCTGCGCTGCATCGCCGTGCTCCTGTGTCTTGCTGCCGTTCCGCCAGGCGCGGCCGGCCAGGACGCCGTCGCGCGCACGGACGGGAACTTCCTTGAGACGATTGCCGAAGGCGTAAAGTCGGTGGTCTCGGAGGAGTCGGCGACGCTGCTGTCTGCCGCCGCGGCCATCGCCTTGTTGGCCATGCCTTTTGATGAAACGCTCACCTATTCGGCGTCGTGCTCGACGTTTCTCAGGACCACCTTCGACGGCTGGGCCCGGATTGCGGGGCAGGAGTGGGTGCTCGGCGGCGGCGCGCTCGCCACGTTCGTGATTGGACGGGCCACCGATCATCCGAAGGTGTCGGCCTTGGGCGGCGACATGATGCAGGCGCAATTGCTCGCGGGTGCGACGACCTTTGCGCTGAAACACGCCATCAAGCGTGCCCGGCCAGACGGCGAGCCGCGATCGTTTCCCTCCGGCCATTCGGCCGGCACGTTTGCCGCGGCGACCGTGGTGCAACGGCATTACGGATTGAAGGGCGCGATTCCCGCGTACACCGCAGCGACTCTGATCTCGGGCGCGCGCCTGCAAGCCAACTCGCACTATGCCACCGACATCATCCTGGGTGCGGCCGTCGGCATCCTCTCCGGCCGCGCCGCGACGTTTGAGTTGGGCCACCGCCGTGTTTCGGTGTCGCCCGCAGTGCCCACGGGCGGTGGCCTGCTCGTCAGCGTATCGGTTCAGTAAAACCCTGGCGTTGCCACAATTGAATCTTTGGGCCCCGGAAGAGATCGAGGCGCACTATCGCAAGTCTCCCTTCGTCAAAGAGATTTGCGTGATGAGGCTGGCGGAGTCAGCACAGGAAACGCCCGAACGCCTCTACGCCGTCGTCGTGCCGGACATGCAGCTGATGCGCGCGCGCAAGATCGTCAATATCGGCGACTTGTTGCGCTTTGAGCTCGAGGGCCTGTCGGCGGCGTTGCCGCTGCACCAGCGCGTGCTCGGCTATGACATCTCCTTCGAGCCGCTGCCGCGCACCACCACCCAGAAAATCAGGCGGCACGAGGTTGAGAGGCGCGCTCGAGAGCGCGGGCGTTCAGCGCAGCAAACCGATGCGCCGCTACCGGCCGAGGATCAGGCGTGGCTCGACGATCCGCAGGTGGCCGCGGCCGCGGCCATCATCCAGGCGCGCGTCCGCGGCGGCGTCCGCGTGCGGCCCGATGCGAACCTCGAGTTGGATCTTGGCCTCGACTCCATGGAACGGGTCGAGCTGTTGACGGAGTTGGAAGCCAGGTTTGGAATTCGGGTCTCGCAGGCGCTGGCGCTGGAAATCTTGACGGTGAGGCAGCTGGTGTCCGCCTTCGCAGCGCACCCGGAAATGCCCGAGCGAGCTGCTTCGGCGGATCATCAAGGCTGGGCGAGCCTCCTCAAGGATCTGCCCGGCAAGAACGATCCAGAACTTGGCGCGCTGCTGCGCCGCCGGACTTTCGCGGCGCCGATCATCTTTGTCCTGCTCCGGCTCCTTCGCCTGTTGTTCTTCCGCGTCCGCGTGGCCGGGCTCGAGAAACTTCCGGCGAGCGGTCCGTACGTCATCAGCCCGAACCACCAAAGCTACGTTGACCCCTTCGTGCTTTGCGGCATGCTGCCGTACCGCGTCTTCAAGGATCTGTTCTTCGTGGGTGCGGTGGAGTATTTCGAAACGCCGCTGACCAGGTGGGTCGCGCGGACGGCGAACCTGGTTCCCGTCGATCCGGATTCCAACCTCGTTCCCGCGATGAAAGCCGGCGCCTTCGGCCTCGCGCACGGCAAGATCCTGATGCTGTTTCCCGAAGGCGAGCGTTCGATCGACGGCACGGTGAAGAAATTCAAGAAGGGGGCGCCGATCCTGGCGCAGCATCTGGGAGTGCCGATCGTGCCGGTGGCGCTCAAGGGCATCTACGAGTGGTGGCCGCGCAACCAGGCGATCAACTGGAGGCTGGTGGCGCCGTGGAGCGGACACCGCGCGTCGATAGCGATCGGCGAACCGATCAGGCTCGCCGAGACCGCGAACTACACCGACAGTGCGACGGCGCTACGCGAGCGCGTCAACGCGATGTGGACAGCGCTTTCTGCATGAAGGCGGCAATCGCCGACGTCACCTGAGGCGAGACGGTCGCGTCGGGCCCCAGCGTGCCGTACTCGCTCACGTCCCCGGTCTTGGCGGGCACCAGCAGGTGATTCACGCCCGGCACCTTCACGACTTCCACGGGGACCTTGTCTCCGCGCCGCGCCCGCGCGAACTCCGCGAGCTTGTCGGCATGATCGGGCTGCACCTGCGTGTCGAGTTCCCCCTGCACGATGAGCACCGGCGCGCGCGTGTCCCGCATCGCCTTCTCCGGATCGAAGGTGAGGAAACTGTAGAACCACGGCGTGTCGGCCACCCGGCGCGCCGACTCGGGAATGTCGTTCCACCCCGTGCCCTTGATCACCGCCTGGTTGATCTTTTCCTGCAGCGCCACTTTCTCCGCGCGCTGGGCTTCGTCGATCGGCATCTTCGAGAGCATCAGCTTCTGCTGCTCGAGCACCACCTCCGCGCCGCTGGTCGAGGGACCGGCGAGTAGCGCGATGGCGCCGACCTTGCCGCGCTCGCGGCCGGCCGTCAGCATCGCCGCCAGCGCGCCTTCACTGTGGCCGACCAGGCCGATGCGCTCCTTGTCCACGCCCTTTTGCTTCTCGAGCCACAGCAGCACGTGGCGTGCGTCCTCGGCGTAATCGGCGATGGTCGCTGATTCCGCGCGGCCGCCGCTTTGGCCGATGCCGCGCTTGTCGTAGCGCACCACGACGAAGCCGGCGTCGACGAGATCGCGAGCGAGGTGGCCGAAGATCGGGATGCCCGCGACCGTTTCATCACGATCGGTCGGACCAGAGCCGCCAATCAGGACCAGCGCCGGCGCCGGCGCGGGGGTGTTCGGCCTGGTAATGGTGCCGGCGAGATTGAACCCGAGCGCCGGGATCGTCACCGGCTCGTCGCCGGGCAGTGAGAAGGCCGCGGTGCGCGATGCCGCGGACGCGATGTCTTCGCGCGCCAGCTCGATCGCCTGCGCGGGAATGTTCATGCGCACGAGATCGTGGTTCTGATCGGCCCAGAGATTCACGATCAGATTGCCGGCCGGGGGCGGGTTGTTGAAGATCATCGCGTAGCGCGTGACGTTGATGACACCTTTCGGCGTCTCGATGCGCTCCGGCGCCACCGCGGTCACGGTGATGGGAATCTCCGCCTGCGGCGCAATATAGCCGCGCAACCCCGCTCCGGGCGCTTTGCCCTGCAGCCGCCGCGCCAGCGCTGCGTACGATCCGAGGAACGCATTGGGCAGCACCACGGTGTCTTCCGCCACCGGATCCTCTTTCGGTTGCGGCTTGCCCTGGATGGCGATCACGTTGATGGCCTTGCCACCCGTGAACGTCGTCTTCAGCGACACGTCCTGGCCGCGCACGACGCCGTCGATGTGCAGCGACCGCGGCCGCCATTGGAGGTCGTAGGTGACTTCCGCCACGCGCGAGGTGATGTCGATCGGCGGCCCAAGGCGGCTCGTGCCGCGGACCACGTAACCGTCCTCTAACCGCACCACGACGACCTCCTCACGCCCGATCGGTTGCGAGCGGAGGAAGACGAGGAACTGCGTGTTGCTCTCTGCCGTCGCGGCGGGGGCCGGCGTCTGTGCCGGGGCGGGACTAACGGCGCCGGCGGCCAGCACCATGGCCGTGGAGAGCATGGCCCCGGAAAGCCGAATAGACTGGATCACACGGTCAGCTTAGAACATGTTCTCTCTCGAGGGCTACCAGGCGGTGCACGCGAACGGGGGTGTCGTCAGACGGACGGATCGCCGCGTCCTGGCCGTCTCCGGCGCCGACCGCGCCAGCTGGCTGCAGGGCCTGCTCACCAACGACGTGGCATCGCTCGCTGAAGGCGAGAGCCGTTATGCCGCGTATCTGACCCCGCAGGGCCGGATGATCACCGACATGAACGTGGTATCGCGGGAAGGCCGGCTGCTGCTGGACGTGCCGGCCACCCTGGCCGGCGGCCTCCGCGAACGCCTCGATGGCCTGATCTTCTCGGAGGACGCCCAGGTGGCCGATGAAAGCGGCCACCTACTGGTGTGGACGGTCATCGACGGCCAGCTCACGGATTTGATTGGCGAATCCCTGCCCGCCGAGTTCAAATCGCTGCCCGAGATCGACCTCGACACCTTTGAGGTGATCCGCATCGAGCGCGGCGTGCCCAGGTTTCACGCCGATATGGACGAAGACACGCTCCCGCTCGAAGCCGGCATCGAGGACCGCGCCATTTCCTTCACCAAGGGCTGCTACGTGGGGCAGGAAATCATCGTGCGCGTGACCACTCGCGGCGGCGGCCGGGTGGCGAAGCGGCTGGTGCGCTGGCACGCGGACGATTCGGCCTCGGTCGTGCCGCTTCCAGACGCGCGGATCTTCTCGCTTGACCCTTCGACTCAGGTGGCTCCGCAACAAGCGGAGCCACCTTCGCTCAGGGCAGGTCGGGACATCGGCCGCGTCACCAGCGCGGCCTTCTCGCCGTCGCTGAACAGAGTCGTGGGGCTTGGCTACGTGCACCGCGATTTCGTCGAGCCCGGAACAAACGTCACAATCGTGTGGAATGATGCGCCCATCAAGGCGGTGGTGAAGTGACACGATTGGCCTTCGCACGTGCGTCGATGTTCGCGGTTGCTGCGGTCGTGGCCGTGGGCTTTTCAAGACCCCAGGACCCTAAGACCCCAGGACCTCTGGGAACCTGGTTCAAAGGCAACCTTCACACGCACACCCTGAACAGCGACGGCGATTCGACACCGGACGATGTGGTGCGGTGGTACCGCGAGCACGCTTACAACTTCGTCGCGATCACCGATCACAACTACTTCACCAACGTCGACGGATTGAATGCCCTGCACGGCGCCGACGACAAGTTCATCGTCATCAAGGGCGAGGAGGTCACCGATCGATTCGGCGAGAAGCCGATTCATGTCAATGGCCTCGATCCGTCCGGCTTCATCAAGCCGCCGGGCGGCAGCTCGGTTGTGGCGATGGTCCAGAACATGATCGACGCCATCAGGGTCGCGCGCGGCGTGCCCAGCATCAACCATCCGAATTTTGGCTGGGCCATCACCGCCGAGGAGCTCGGCCAGGTGCAGCGGACGAAGCTGTTCGAGGTCTTCAACGGCCACCCCACGGTGAACAATCTCGGCGGCGGCGGCGTTCCCGGCCTCGAGGAAACGTGGGATCGGATTCTTTCGAGCGGCAAGATGCTGTACGGCATCGCCGTGGACGATGCGCATTACTTCAAGCGGCCGGAAGACAAGACCGCGCCCCGCCCGGGAACGGGATGGGTGCACGTGCGTGTTGCCCGGCTCGAGCCGAGGGCGATTGTCGAAGCACTCGAGCGCGGCGATTTCTATTCCTCCACTGGCGTCGAGATGCAGGCGATCGACGTGTCGGCATCAGCCCTCACCCTCACCGTGCGCCAGGAACGGTCGAGCAAGTACCGTATCCAGTTCATCGGCCGGCAGGGACGGTTGTTGAGCGAGGCCACCACCAGCCCGGCGACCTACACGTTCAAAGGCGATGAAGGCTACGTGCGCGCGAAGGTGATCGAATCGAACGGCAAGCTCGCCTGGATTCAGCCCGTGCCGGCCGGCGCCGCCGCACCGAAATGATCCCCATCGTCGTCGTGGCGGCCATCATCGAGCGCGATGGCCGCTTTCTCGTCACGCTCAGGCCCGACGGCACGCATCTCGCCGGGCATTGGGAATTTCCCGGCGGCAAGGTCCATCACAGCGAGACGCACGTCGAGGCGCTGCGCCGGGAAGTGTTCGAGGAGTTGGATTGCGTGGTGGACGTTGGCGAGCTGACGCACAGCGTGACGCATGCCTATCCGGAAAAGACGGTGCAGCTGTTCTTCTATCGCTGCGCGCTCAAAGGCGAACCGAAGCCGATCGTCGGGCAGCAGATGCAGTGGGTGGGGAAGAGTGAGCTGTCGCAGTTGCCGTTTCCGGACGCCGATCGCGATCTGATCAAGTTGCTTTCATAGCCGATCTGCAGAAGCCTTTCATCCCGCACGCGCCGCACTTGGGTTTGCGCGCGCGGCAATGCGTGGCGCCGAAATCCATCAGGGCCTGGTTGAAGTCGAACACGTGCTTGTGCGGCAGCACCGCGGCCGACAGCGCCCAGAGGCGCTTCTTCATCGCGTGGCTTTTGGGATCGCCCTTGCCGATGAAGATCCGATACAGCACGCGCGCAACGTTGGTGTCGAGGATGGCTTCCCGCTCGCGGAAGGCAAAGCTCCTGATCGCGCCGGCGGTGTACTCGCCGATGCCCTTGAACGACAGCAGCGTCTCGCGATCGCGCGGCAACTGGCCGTCGTACTTCTCAACCGCCTGTTGCGCGATGGACTGCAGGCGCTTCGGACGGATGTTATAGCCGAGCGGCCGCCACGTTTGCGTGACGTCCGACGCCGGCGCCTCGGCCAGCACGAAGAAGGTCGGATACTTCTTCAGCCATTCGTGGTACTTCGGCAGCACGCGATCGACCTGCGTCTGCTGCAGCATGATCTCGGAGACGAGGATGTGGTACGGATCGTCGGTGGTGCGCCACGGCAGGTCGCGGCCGTTCTTGCGGTACCACGCGAGCAGGTTGCGGCGGAAGCGCTGTCGTAACGCCGGTGCTGGAACCGGGTGAGGGCGTTGTGGCAACGCCTATAATCCTACCGTGAAGATTTACACCAAGACTGGCGACTCGGGCGACACCAGCCTGTTCGACGGCACGCGCGTGAGAAAGACCGATCCACGCGTGATGGCCTACGGCGACGTCGACGAGTTGCAGGCGTGCCTCGGTATGGCGCGCGCCGCCGGCCTGCCTAATGATCTCGACGAGATGGGCATTTCGCTGCAGCGCGATCTGTTCGCGCTGGGCGCGCGGCTGGCCGATCCATCGCACAAGATTGCGACGCGTGTTGAGAAGATCGTCATCGACGAGAAGAGCATCGCGCGGCTGGAGGAGTGGATCGATCAGCTCGATACGGAAATTCCCGCGCTGCGGCATTTCATCCTGTCGGACGGCTGTCCCGCCGGGGCGGCGCTTCACTTCGCGCGCACGGTGTGCCGCCGCGCGGAGCGAGCAATCCTCTCGCTCGACGCGGGCTGCGTCGAACCGGTGGTGATCGTTTACGTTAATCGTCTGTCGGATTTGCTGTTCACGATGGCCCGGGCCGCGAACCATCGCGCGGGGGTGACGGAGACGCCTTGGTAGCGCAAGGGTTCCAAGAAGTTCCAAGGGTTCCAAAGGTTCCAAGGGTTAGGTTCTCAACTGTTCCGGGTTCCAGGAAGAACGAT
>CAZEMI010000225.1:0-16037 GCA_964513235.1 uncultured Acidobacterium sp. | reverse complement strand
ACGTCGCCGAGATTCTGCGGCTCGAGTCGCTGAGCGACACCGCTCGCCAGGCCACCGGCGTGATGGAGCGGCAGATCTCACAGCTCGTTCGGCTGATCGACGATCTCATGGATGTGAGCCGCATTACGCGCGGCCAGCTGACGCTGCGGCGCGAGCGCGTCGACCTCGGCACGATCATCGGAAGCGCGGTGGAGACCGCGCAGCCGCAGATGACCGCGGCCGGCGTCACCCTGGCGCTCGACGTGCCCGACCACCCGCTCACGCTGCACGCGGATGCGACGCGCATTGCGCAGGTGTTCCTCAACCTGCTGACCAACGCGGCCAAATTTACGCCAAGCGGCGGACAGGTGGCGGTCATCGTCAAGCCGACCGGCGATCGCGTCTCGGTGATCGTCCGCGACAGCGGCATCGGCATCGCGCCGGAAGATCAGGATCGCGTGTTCGGCATGTTCGTGCAGCTCAATCGCGACATGCGACGGTGGCAAACCGGCCTCGGCATCGGCCTGACGCTCGTCAAGCAGATGACCGAGCTGCACGGCGGCAGCGTGGCGGTGTGGAGCGAGGGCCTCGGGAAAGGCACCGAGTTCACCATTCACCTGCCGTTGGCCGTCGCGCTGGAACTGTCGGAGGGGCGCCCGACCGCGGAGCCGGAATCGTTCGCGAAGTGGACCATTCTCGTCGTGGACGACAGCCGGGACGGCGCCGACAGCCTGGCGTTCCTGTTGAAAGCCAGCGGTCATGAGGTGCTGACCGCCTACGACGGCCGAACCGCCCTGACGCTCGCAGAGCAACGCCGGCCCGACGTGGTGCTCCTCGATATCGGCATGCCCGAGGTGTCGGGCTATGAAGTGGCACGCGCCATTCGGCGCGAGGCGTGGGGACGCAACATGCGCCTGATTGCGTTGACCGGATGGGGGCAGGCCGAACATCGGCGCCGGTCCATCGAGGCGGGGTTCGACGACCACCTCGTCAAACCCGTGGAGCTTGAAATGTTGGAAAATCTACTCCAGATGGGTATCGCGGCTCCTATTTCAGGCAAGGTTCAACCTACTAGCTGAGCCGTTGGAGCGCGATTCTCGGCCGTAACCGGCGTACCCATCTCCTGTTAGTGGCATGTCGTTTGTAGTGGCTCAACATCGATGAGCGCGAGGGCGCTCCGAGGGAGGATCGTAAAACCATGAGTTTCAAGATCTGGGTAATTGCAGGGCTGCTCGCGATTGCCGTGCCTGTGGCGGCGCAACCGCCCACCAGCCAGCCACCTGCGGATTCATCCAGCGAACGCGGTCGGGTAGCTGTGACAACTGACGGCGACGCCGGTCTCTGGTGGGTTCCTCTCGCCGACACGAACGGCAAGCGCCGCTCGCGCGGTTCCATTCAGCGTAACTCCTTCAACACGCCGCAGGGCCAGATGAACGTGGCCAACTTCACGGCGAACGTTTCGTACGGTCTTGCCGACCGGCTCGATATCTTTGGCGCGTGGGATTTCATCCAGCGCGTCGACCGCGACAACCTGCAACTCTTCAATACGGATCCGGATCGCGGCGGCGTCGATCCGCGCGCGCCCTATGCGAGCGAGCGCTGGGTCGGTAACAAGTTGGGCGACTTCCGCATTGGCGCGAAGTACGGGTTTCTCAGCGAGGAGGCCGGCAATCCGCTGGGCCTTGCCGCGCGCTTCACGCTCAACCTCCCCACCGGCGACGCCGATCGGGGCGCCGGCCAGGGTGGCGTCGCGGCCGACGTGTCCGGTGTCTTGAGCAAGTGGCTCTCGAATCACTTCGTGCTGTCGGGCGAGCTCGGCTACAACTTCCGCAAGAACCCCGAGGATCCGGTCGTCGTGCACGTGCCCAACTTCCTGCGTTGGGGTGCCGGCCTTGGCATCACGCCGAACGACAACTGGTTGATCCACGGCGAGCTCCTGGGCCGCGCGTGGGAGCGCGACAACACCACGGTTGACGGCCGCATCGTGGCCGAGGACGGCACTCTCAGCCCGACGTTGACCGAGACCAACCACACGACGTCGTTCACGACCGGCGTGACGTGGTTTGCGAACAATGGCTTCTTCGTTGGCGCCGAGCTGCGATGGGATACCCCAACGAGGGAGCGCCTCAACGCCTCGGAAGATTCCAACGGCGACTTCGTCGATTATCACGTTCGACTCGGCTGGAGCCCGCGCCGCGCGGCGCCGCCCGCGCCCATGATCACGCCGCCGCCACCGGAGATCCAGGCGCCACAGAATCGTCCGCCAACGGTGAAGGCGTCGTGCAATCCGTGCACGGTGTATGTGGGCGAACGCTCGCAGCTAACCGCGGATGCCAGCGATCCGGACGGCGACCCGCTCACCTATCGATGGACGGTTCCCGCCGGCACGCTGGATCAGGCGACCACCCCGAAGCCGATGTGGACCGCGCCGATGACGGTCGGCTCGGTGCCCGCGACCGTGACCGTCAACGACGGCCGGGGCGGCACGGCGTCCGACACGGTGACGCTCCAGGTCATCCAGCGCGAACAGCAGGTCTTCACCTTCGAGGACGTGCACTTCGACTTCGATCGCTACACGCTCCGGCCCGAAGCGGTGCGCGTGCTCGAACAAGCCGTTGCCGCGATGAAGGGCAACGCCACGCTGCGCCTCACGCTCGAGGGCCACACCTGCAACATCGGCACGGCCGAATACAACCTGGCACTCGGTGAGCGCCGCGCCACCGCCGTGCGCGACTACCTGACGTCGAACGGCGTCGGTGCCGATCGGCTGCAGATCGTCAGCTACGGCGAAGAGCGGCCCAAACACGACAATGCCCGCGAAGAGACGCGCCGTCTGAACCGCCGCGCCGCATTGACCGTACGGCTCACGCAGTAGGAGAAGTGCAGAGTTAAGAGTCTTCGAACTCTTAACTCTTAACTTCGAGGAGTTCCAATGCTCGAAGACCTGACGATGATCGCCACCTTGCCGGTGGACGAGAAGGCGGTGAAGAAGGCAAAGGACGACGCCGACAAAGACAAGGCGGCCGCCGCCGAGACCATGCCTCCACCGAAAGAGAAGAGTGATGATCCGGCGGACGATACGACCGCCGGCCGCATCGCCCGCCGCGGGCAGGACCCACCGGAGCCCGAACCGGGAGCCGGCGCCGATACTTAAGCGCGGGGCCGCGGGGGTTCGGTGATCCCCGGATGGCAAGATTTCAATCGTGCCCTGGCGCGGCAAACGAGAATGAGCAAGCGCGCACGCATCGTCATCGGCATCCTGATTGCGGTCATCCTCGTGGCGGGTGCCGGCATTGTCATCAGTGCGCGCCACCTCGAGCCGCGCCTTCGCGACTGGGTCACGTCCACGCTGAGCGAGTCGCTCGAAAGTGACGTCGAGCTCGGCAGCGTGAGATTGAACTGGGTGCCGCTCCGCCTGCACGCGGAGAATCTCACCGTCCGCCACCACGGGCGGACCGACGTCCCTCCCTTGCTGGTCGTGAAATCGTTCAGCGTGGATCTCAGGCCAACCGATCTCTGGAGCTCGACGGTTGAGCATGTCAGGGTCGACGGCCTCGAGGTCAACATCCCGCCCAAGGATCCGAAGACCGGGAAGCGCCCGTTGCCCAACCCCTCTGGCGACGGCCACGACGATTCTGAAGGGCTCGTGGTGCAACGCCTGACCGCCACCAACACGCGCATGGCGATCATCCCGCGTGAAGCGGGTAAGAACCCCAAGGTCTGGGATATTTTCGAGCTCGGGATGAGGAACCTCCGGTCCAGCGAACCGGCCGCCTTCACCGCGTCGCTCGACAATCCGATCCCGCACGGCAAGATCGAGACGACGGGGAGCTTTGGACCGTGGCGGTCCGACCAACCCGGCGAATCGCCGATCGTGGGTGATTACACGTTCGCCGCTGATCTCGGCACGATCCGAGGCCTCTCCGGGGACCTCAATGCCGTCGGAAAGATGGACGGGACCATCGAACAGATCAGGACGACTGGCCAGACGCGCACCGACCAATTCCGCCTCACCGAGCTTGACGGGATTGCGCTGCCACTCAGCACCTCGTACGAAGCGCTGGTCGACGGCACCAAAGGCGACGTCGAGTTGCATCGTGTGGACCTGCATCTTGGAGGTTCGGAGTTCATCGCCAAGGGGGTGGTGGAAGGGACCAAGGGCATCAAGGGCAAGCGCGTCGTGATGAACGTGAAGAGCCAGAACGCTGATCTCGGCGAGCTGCTGCGTTTCGCCAGCAAGGCCGCGCAGCCGCCGGCGTATGGCCGGCTGGTGATCGATACGGCGTTCGATCTCCCGCAGGGCAAGGAGCCGGTCTTGACGCGCGTTCAGCTTGAAGGTTCCGTGCGGGCCGATCGGGTGACGTTCACCAACGAGGCCGTGCAGGACAAGATTGACGAGCTGAGCCGGCGCGGACAGGGCAAGCCCAAGGACTCGTCGGTCGACGACGTGGCGTCGCGCCTGTCGACCAAGTTCGCGCTGAGCAACGGCGTGTTCACGTATCAGACCCTGACGTTCAACGTGCAGGGCGCAGACGTGCAGTTGAACGGCACGCATTCGCTGCGCTCGAAGTCTCTCAATCTCACCGGCGAAGTGCGGCTCGAGGCCACGGCCTCGCAGACGATGAGTGGCTTCACGAGCTGGCTCCTGAAGCCGTTCGATCCGCTGTTGAGAAAGAACGGGGCCGGCACCCGGCTGGTCATTCGCGTCGAAGGGACGCAGGACCAGCCGAAGGTCGGCCTCGAAATCGGCAAGACGTTGCGCGGCGCCACCGATTAGACACCGATGATTCTCAATCGGTGCCTAATCGGTGTGAATCGGTGGCTGGCCTAGCGGCGTCCGAGCTGGACGATGAATTCGCCGGCGTTGTCGGATCGTTCGTCGTCATTCACCGCGAGATACAGCAGCCCTTCGTTCGGCATCGCCACACTCGTCTGATCGCCAATCCCGAACGGCGCGCCATTGCCGATGCGGCCGATCAGTCCGCCGGCGTAGACGCTGGGTAGCGGAGCGCCAGGCGCCGTCCGCGGGGTTCCGGCCGCGTGCGCCCGATCGTTGGCATCGGTCGAGAGCTGCACCTGACCGGTGGTGTTGAAGGTCACGACCTCGCCGCTGCGCACGCGCATCCCGGTCGATACCCAGCCCCCACTGGCCGGCACGCGAATCGCGCCCGGTGCCGCAACGCCGGGATCAAGGCCGGCGACGGTGCCGCCGGTGATGGCGGCGATGGGATACGTGCCCAAATAGACGCGCGAGACTTGCGCCATCGGATATTCCTGCTCGCGTCCATCCTGGCTGCGAAATAGGAAGGTTCGTGGCTGCCCTTCCTGCGCCGAACCCTGCCCGCCGCGGATGGCGATGAGCTGGCCCTTGACGCTGCCGCCGCTGGACGTCAGCAGGAGGTGGGCAGGACCGACAGCCTCGCGGAGCTCCGTCTCCGGGAGTCCGCTGGCGCCACCAACGCGATCGATGAGCGCAATGCGGCCGATGGGAATGCGCCGTTGATCGTGCTGCGACACGCGGATGAAGACCGTGCCATCCAGCGTCATCTCTTCGATCCGACCCTCGACCTTGGAGCCGTCACGCAGCTGAACGGTAACGTTGCCCTGCGCAAGCACGGCCGTGACGAACACACATGAAACGACTAACGCAGTAATCGACCTTTGAAACATTGTCCACATCTCCATGTTGCATTGAAAGCAAATGCTGGGCCGGGCTGCCTCGCCCGGCCTCTTCCCCCTTCGAGCGAAGCTCCCCGCCATCACCGTCGACAGTCCTGCTTGCGCGTATTTACTCGCACACTACGCGAAAAAATGCGGGACCGGGATGCGCGCGCCGTCGGCAAAATCCCTGAGGCACGCGTCAGGGAAAAATCGGTAACGGGAGGGTATCGTTGGGCATTGCCTCACTCAAGCGATCGCCGCCCGTGTTCCGCTGGTCACGAAATCGGCGGATTTTTGTCAACCTCTCGTGGCATCCGTACTGCATGAATCACGCGACGGAGAACTCCCGATGATGAATCCGACGCATCAACCCATTCATGAGCTACGTGATCTGGCGACCCGCGCCCGCGCGGAGTTTCGGGAGATGCCAGGTATGTGCCTCACAACGGCGCAGGCGGCTCGGCTATGGCAGCTCAGCCCGGCGCGCGCAGAAGAACTGCTGAGTGAACTGGTCCAGGCCGGCTTCCTCGTCCGTCGCGACGGTCAGCGCTACCGACTCCCCTCGTCCGTTTAGACGACAAGTCAGAAGCGAGAAGGGAGAAGTTGACTTCTCCCTTCCTACTTCCTACTTCCTACTTCCTACTTCCTACTTCCTCTACCGCCTCCCGCCTCGCTGCCGCGCGGTTCTCGCCGTCGCACTCGGCTGCTCCGAACGTGACGCCGAACGCGCCGGCGCCTGTTCCTCGTCTATCTCCTCTTCGGATTCGCCGGTGGTAGCCGCTTCGTTGATGCCGGATTCGGCGAGCGCCGTCAGCTTCTCGTCCGCGGCCTTCTCTTCGACCAGTGTTTCCCGCAGCACCTGCGCGACGTCGCCCAGTTCCAACGCCTCCGCCCACGCGATGGCCGTACCGTAGGCGCCGATCTCGTAGTGCTCCACTTTCTGGGCCGACGCAATCAGGCAGGCATCGAGCACCGAATCTTCCACGTCTTCCTGGAGTTTCTCGCTGCCTTCCTCGATGATGCCGGCCATGCCCGCGCAGTGCTTGCCGCGCGGCTTTTCGGCCAGCAGTTCGAACACGCGCTCGAGGCGCATGACCTGGCCTTCGGTCTCATCGAGGTGCGACTCGAACGCTTCCCGCAGCTCATCACTTGATGCGCCTTTGGCCATCTTCGGCAGCGCTTTCACGAGCGGCTTCTCGGCGTTGTATAAGTCCCTAATCTCTTCCACGAGCGCTTCGCGGAGGTTCTCTGCAGACATATCGTGCTCCCTTGTGTATCAGCGGCGCAGCCGCGCCGGTTGCAAATTGTTGACGTGCTCTCCGATGCAGGAAACGTTCCCTCGATCGGCAGTCAACAGTCGACAGTCGGGAGTTGAGAGTTTTCAGTCAACAGTCGACAGTTCAGTCAACAGTCGTCAGTTTCCGCCTGCGCGGCCGGAGGCCGCTACGGCGAGACCTCGCCGTAGCTCGCATGTCGGGCTTGCGAGCGTAGGCGGGCAGTCAACAGTCGGCAGTCAGCGTTCCCGGCCGTGGAAACGATTCTTCAGAGCCTGCAGACCCTCGCGGGTCAGTCGGGCGGGATCCTGACCGAGCATCTCCGCAAACCACCCCGCTGCATTGCCGCCGGGTGCCGCGTATTGCAGATGCACCCGAACTTCCGTGCCTGGTGTGCCCGGCAGGCTCTTGAACTGCACCGAACCGGCGTGCTGAATCGACTCGCCGGGCAACGTCCGCCAGCCGATGGTTTCGAACGGCACCTCGTGGATGATCTCGGCCATCCACGTGAGCGGCACGCTGCCAAACGCCTTCGCTGTCCACCGCGACACCTTGGCATCGAGTTGTTCGACGCGCGCGAGGTGTGGCATCACGTCCGGCAGGCGCTCGAGCTGACGCCAGAAGGTGTAGAGCTCTTCCGCCGACGCGCTGATACTGATCGACTCCCTGACGTGAATGCCGCGCTCGCCCGCCAGTGCATGCCTGGTGTCGGAATGATCGACACCGATGGCTGCGTACGCCGGGCAAAAGCCCGTCGCGCCGCGGGCGATCAATCCGGCCGAGGTCAGGCCGAGGCCGCGCGAGCGGTGGCGCCACGCGTACCCCAGCAGCGCCGCGCCGGCCGCGAGCATCACCACGCGCTCGACGTTGCCGACGTTGGCTGAAATACCGGGAGCCGGGAGTCGGGAGCCGGGAGCCGGCCGCATCACGCCTGAGAAGTTCGCTTCCATTTCATGTCCCCCAGAATCCTGCGGTGCAATCTGCACGCCGGTTCCTCACTCCCGGCTCCCCGCTCCCGGCTCCCGGCTCCCGGCTCCCGGCTCCCGGTTCCCGGTAGTTCACTTCTCTCCCAGCAGTTCGCTGATGCTCGACAACGACTCCACGTGATCGCTGACGGTCTTGACCATCATCAGGATCGGCACCGCGAGCAGCATGCCCGGCGTGCCCCACATCCATCCCCAGAACATCACCGACACGAACACCGCCACGGAGTTCACGCGCGCGGCCTGACCGAGGAAGATCGGCGTGAGCAGGAACCCTTCGAGCGAGGTGATCGTCACTGAGACGCCGGCCACCGACGCCATCATCACGATCGATTTGAACTGCAATAACGCCGCGACCGCAGAGGTCACCATCACGACCGTCGGCCCGAAATAGGGAATGCAGTTGAGCACGCCCGCCGCCACGCCCCACAACCCGGCATAGCGCACCCCCATCGCCCAGAATGCGAGCCACGTCACCACGCCGACCAGCGCGCCGCTCCAGAACAAGTAGAAGATGTAGCGGCCGATTTGTCCGGTCATCTCGTCGATCATTTGCAGCGTCACCTTGCGCTGCGACAGCCGATCGCCGCTCAGCTTCACGAATTTCTGCTTGAACAACTCTCCCGAGGCGAGCAGGAAGTACACCAGGAAGGTCAACAGGATCGCTTGTAGCGTGAAGTCGCCGGCCCGGCGCGCCGCGGCCATCATCTGTTGCTGCACGTCAACGGGCTGGACGATCTGGACCTTCGTGGCGTCGGCTGGTTTCGGCGGACTCGTCGTTTGCTCCAGTTCCGTGACCGCTTGTTGGATCTGGCGGATCAACCCCTGCCGCGGCGACGCCGACTGGATCGTGTTGCGCACGTCGCGAACCATCGCGGGCAGCCGGCGGCTGAACACCGTGACGTCATCGGACAGCAGCCAGGCGGTGGCGCCAAACGTGGCGCCGATCCCGATCACCACCACCGCCGCCGCCAGCCATCGTGGAATCAACCGCGACAGCTGCCGCACTGGTGGCGCAAGCGCCAGGGCCATCAGGACCGCCACCAGTAACGGTGCGAGAAACTCGCGGCTGAAGCGCAGCGCGGCCAGCGACAGGAGGAGGGCCACGATCTGCGTCGCCGTGATCCTGGTCGGGACCGACGGGATGGAAACAGATTTTTCGTCGGCGTCAGGCTCGGCCATACCGTTCTGGCTACATGATTCGTACCAGCTGAGCGGTCGGGATCCGGCCCGCCTCCGCTCGCGAAGCGAGCTTCGGCGAGGTCTCGCCGGAGCGGCCTTCGGCCGCGTAGGCGGAGATCACGCGTTCATGGCGTAAACGACAATATTCACAGCAAACTTCGTGTTGTCATCGCGCTGAAATCGCTTGTTGCGCCAGTCGTAGTCCCACTCGCAGCCGTAATCCTTGTTGGAATACAGCACCCCAATCCGTCCTGCCCCGAGCGGAGTCGAGGGGGCCTGCCGTTCCACCGCCCGAAGGTAATCGTGGACCAGGTCGTCGCCCCAGCCGTTCAGTTCGTGGGCGGTCTGCGGCGGACCATCGGGAAACTGGAAGAACGACCGGTAGATCGCGTGGCTATTGGGAATCTTGTCCAGCGTCCCCGGCGCGGGAAACACGCGCCGCATTTCCTCCTCGAACGATGTCGCATACAGGCCGGCCACGTCGTGGTTGCAATCATCCGAAAACAGGAATCCGCCGCGGTTCACGAATCGAGCGAGATGCTGGCGCTCGCGAGCGTTGAAGCGAACCAGCTTGTGGCCGGTCATGAAGAGGAACGGAAACGACAGCAACTCTTCGGAGTCCGCCGTGATGACGATCTCCTCCGGGTACACCGGGATGCTGGTGTATTCGACGATCGAGTTCAGGACGTTGGCGGCCACCTTCGGGTTGTAGTCCCAGTCCCCAGAGTCGTAGCGCAGGCGCGCAAAGACGAACTCGCCAGATCGAGGTTGTCCGCGTACCGGCCGGGGGACCTGCTCGAGATTCACGCGCTGACGCGAGTGACCGCTTTGATCGCCTTGACCAGATCCACTGGGGCCACGGGCTTCGGCAGGTGCTGGTCGTACCCGGCGACAATGGCCGCTTCGGCGTCCTGCTTGCGGGCGTAGGCGGTGAGGGCAATGGCCGGCACCCTATGGTTGCCCGGCAGCGCGCGCACCCGGCGAATCAGCGAATAGCCGTCTTCGTCGGGCATGCCGATGTCGCTGACCAGCACATCCGGCCGCCGGTGCGACAGGCGCTCGAACGCTTCCTTCGCCGAGGCCACCGCTTCGACCAGCGCGCCCAGCCGTTGCAGCAGCAGCGCGAGCACGCTGCGCGAGTCGGGATCGTCTTCGACGATCAGGATATGCACGCCGTTGAGCAGCTCGAGCTCGTCGAGCGGCATCTCCGTTGGCAGGCTCCGGCTGGCCGTCGGCAACTCCGCCGGCGCGTCGCCCATGTGCCGGGGCAGCTTCAAGCAGAAGGTCGTGCCCTGGCCTTCTCCGCCACTCTCGACGGTGACCGTGCCGCCGTGCAACTCCACGAGGTGCCGCACGATGGCCATGCCCAGACCGAGCCCGTTGTGGCGGCGGCTCATCGAGCTATCGGCCTGGCGGAAACGATCGAACACGAAGGGCAGGAACTCCGGCGTGATGCCAATGCCCGTATCGGCCACCTCGATGGAGACATCGCCGTCCAGCTCGCCGAGCGTGATCGTGACCGTGCCCCCCTTGGGGGTGAACTTGAACGCGTTCGACACCAGGTTCCACACCACCTGCTGCAGCCGATCGCGATCGCCGAGCACGCTCAGGGTGTCGTCGAGCTGGCGGATGACATGGATCGACTTGGCGGTGGCGGCCGGCATCAGCGAGTCGACGGCGTCCTCGATCACGCGCTTCACCGTGACCAGCCCGCTCTCGATGGTGAGCCGCCCGCCGACGATGCGCGAGACGTCCAGAATGTCGTCGATCAGCTGCGCCTGCGACGTCGCGTTCTGACGGATCACGCTGGCCGCGCGCTGCACGATGTCGCGATCGTGGGTGCTCTGGGTCAGCACGTGCGACCAGCCCATGATCGCGTTGAGCGGCGTGCGCAGCTCGTGCGACAGCGTCGCCAGGAACTCGTCCTTCAACCGGTTGGCGCGCTCGGCTTCGAGCCGGGCCGCCTGCTCGCGGCGCAGCAGCTGCACGCGCTCGCGCTCGATCTTCGTTCGTTCCTCGATCTCGGCGGAGAGCGCAATGTTGGCGCTCGCCAGCTCCTTGGTCCGCTCGGCGATGGTCGATTCCAGCTCCTGTTGTCCCTGTCGCAGGGCCTCCTGGCGGTTGAACAGCTCGACGAACACCGCGACCTTGGACCGCAGCACGTCGGCCGGCACCGGCTTGACGAGATAGTCGACCGCGCCCACGGTGTAGCCGCGGAACACGTAGTTGACGCCAAAGTCGTTCGCGGTGAGGAAAATGATCGGCGTCTGCCGCGAGCGGGGCCGCTCGCGGATCAACGTGGCGGTCTCGTAGCCGTCGACGCCGGGCATCACCACGTCGAGCAGGATCAGCGCGAAGTCCTGCTCGAGCACTTCCTTCAGCGCTTCGCGGCCGGACTTCGCCCGCACCAGGCGGTAGCCCGGGTCATCCAGCACCGCTTCGAGCGCCATCAGGTTCTCGTCGCGGTCGTCGACGACGAGAATGTTGACTCGCTTTTTCACCGTGACAGCCACACTCTCAGCAGCCCGATCAGCTGGTCGGAGTCGACCGGCTTGGTCACGTAATCAGACGCGCCGGCATTGATGCATTTTTCACGGTCGCCTTTCATGGCCTTGGCGGTAATCGCGATGATCGGCAGGTCCTCGAAGGTCGCGTTGGCGCGGATGCGCCGCGTCGCCTCGTAGCCATCCATTTCCGGCATCATCACGTCCATCAGCACGACGTCGATATCCGGGTTGTCGTTGAGCATCTTCAGCGCATCATGGCCGTTCTCAGCGTACTGTACTTCCATCTGGTGGCGCTCGAGAATGCTGGTCAGCGCGAAGATATTCCGGATGTCGTCGTCCACGACCAGCGCTTTCTTGCCGTTCAAGGTCGGATCGACGCGGTGCAGCTGATCCAGCAGCCGCTGCTTCTCGGGCGGCAGGGAGCTTTCCACCCGGTGCAGGAACAGCGTGGTTTCGTCGAGCAGCCGCTCGGGCGACTTCACGTCCTTGATGATAATGGTCTGCGCCAGTTGCCGGAGCTCGGCTTCCTCGGCCTTCGACAGCTCCTTGCCCGTGTAGATGATCACCGGCACCTGCGACATCGCCTTGTCGGCGCGCATCTTCCCGAGCAGCTGCAGGCCGCTCATGTCCTCGAGGCCCAGATCGAGGACGATGCAATCGAACTGCCGCCGTTGCATCTGATCGAGCGCTTCCTGGCCGGTGCCGACCGCGGTGATCTCGACGTCGCGATCGCTGATCAGCTCCACCAGCGTGTTCCGCTGCACGTCGTCGTCTTCGACGATCAGCAGCGTGCGCAGCTTGCGATCGCTGAACTCGCGGATCTCGTTGAACGCTTCGTCCAGCGACTCCTTCTCGAACGGCTTGGCCCAGAAGGTCTTGGCGCCGAGGCGCATGCCGCGGTGCGGTTCATCGGTGATCGAGATCACGTGGACCGGGATGTGCCTGGTGCTGGGATCGTGCTTCAGCCGATCCAGCACGTTCCAGCCGTCAAGGCCCGGCAGATCGAGGTCGAGCGTGATCGCGTCGGGACGGTGCTGCCGGGCCATCTGCAGGCCGACGTCGCCGCGCACCGCGGCCAGCACCCGGAACTCGTGTTCGCGGCCAAGGTCCATCAGGATGCGCGCGAACGCCTGGTCGTTCTCGATGATCAGCAGTACGCGATCGCCCGGCTGGATGCGCTGGCGATCGTCGAAGAGCGGATTGTTGTCGACCGGCGCCTCGTCGGCGTTGAGCGCGCGGTCCACCGCGATGCGCGTCTCGACCGGCACCGACGCGCGCTCGGCGGCGGTCAGCGTCGAGGCATACACCGACGGCAGGTACAGCGTGAACGCGCTGCCGGCCCCGACGGCGCTGCGCAACCGGATTTCGCCGCCGAGCAGCTTGGCGATTTCGCGGCTGATCGACAGGCCGAGGCCGGTGCCGCCGTACTTGCGGCTGGTCGTGCCGTCGGCCTGCTGGAACGCCTCGAAGATGACCTGGTGCTTGTCGGCGGGAATGCCGATGCCGGTGTCTTCCACGCGGAAGGCAATCACCTCCGCCCGATCGAGCGACTTGTGGCCGGGCGACCACCCGCCAGTCGCCTTCTCGATCGCCAGGGTCACCGAGCCCTGCTCGGTGAACTTGATCGCGTTCGAGATCAGGTTCTTCAACACCTGCTGCACGCGCTTCTGGTCGGTGATGATCGAGGGCGGCGCGTGCCCCTCGAGGGCCACCGAGAAGGTCAGGCCCTTGCTGCCGGCCACCTCGCGGAAGGTGCGCTCGACATACGACTGCACGTCGGAGAGCGACACCGGCACCGCGTCCACGTCCATCATGCCCGACTCGATCTTCGACAGGTCGAGAATCTCGTTGATCAGTTCGAGCAGGTCGGAGCCGGAGGCGTGAATGGTCTTGGCAAATTCCACCTGCCTCTCGGTGAGCGTGCCTTCCGAGTTCTGCGCCAGCAGCCGCGACAGGATCAGGAGCGAGTTGAGAGGGGTTCGGAGTTCGTGGCTCATGTTGGCCAGGAACTCCGATTTGTAGCGGCTGGTGAGGGCTAACTGGGCGGCTTTGTCTTCGAGTGAGAGGCGGGCCTGATCGATTTCGCGGTTCTTCTGTTCAACTTCGGCGTTCTGTTTCGCGAGCAGTTCGGCTTTCTCTTCGAGCTCTTCGTTGGTCTTCTGCAGCTCGGTCGCGAGTGACTGGGACTGCTTGAGCAGTTCCTCGGTGCGCATCGTCGCGGTGATGGTGTTGAGCACGATGCCGATCGATTCGGTCAGCTGGCCGAGGAAGTTCAGGTGGGTTTCGTTGAAGCGGTAGAACGAGGCGAGCTCGATCACCGCCTTGACCTGGCCTTCGAAGAGCACCGGCACCACGAAGATGTTGGTCGGCGACGCCGACCCGAGGCCGGAGCTGATCTGCACGTAGTTGGCCGGCACGTCGGTGAGGAGAATCGGGCACTTCTCCACCGCCGCCTGGCCGACCAGGCCTTCACCGGCGCGGAAGCGCGTCTTGAGGCTGTCGCCTTCGGTGTAGGCGTAACTGGCCAGCAGGCGCAGGTCCGGCTCGCCGATGTCGCTGGCTTCGTTGAAGTAGATCACGCCGTGCTGCATCGGCACCAGCGGCGCCAGCTCCGACAGGATGGTGCGCGACACCGTGGCGAGATCACGCTGGCCCTGCAGCAGGCGCGTGAACTTCGCCAGGTTGGTCTTCAACCAGTCCTGCGCGGTGTTCTTCTCCGTCGTCTCGCGCAGGTTGACGATCATTTCGTTGATGTTGTCCTTGAGCGCCGCGACTTCGCCGGCCGCTTCGACGTTGATCGATTGCGACAGGTCGCCCTTGGTCACCGCCGTCGCGACCTCGGCGATCGCGCGCACCTGCGTGGTGAGGTTCGCGGCGAGGCGGTTGACGTTGTCGGTGAGGTCCTTCCACGTGCCGGCCACGCCGGGGTCGCCGGCCTGGCCACCGAGCTTGCCTTCGGTGCCCACTTCTTTCGCCACGCGCGTGACTTCGGCGGCAAACGAGCTCAGCTGATCCACCATCGTGTTGACGGTGTCCTTCAGCTCGAGGATTTCCCCGCGCACGTCGACGGTGACTTTCTTGGAGAGGTCGCCGCGCGCCACGGCGGTGGTGACTTCGGCAATGTTGCGCACCTGGCTGGTCAGGTTCGCGGCCATCGAGTTCACCGAGTCGGTCAGGTCTTTCCACGTGCCGCCGACGCCGGGCACGTCGGCCTGGCCGCCGAGCTGTCCTTCCGTGCCGACTTCGCGCGCCACGCGCGTGACTTCCGACGCGAACGAGCTCAGCTGGTCCACCATCGTGTTCATGGTGTTCTTCAGCTCGAGAATCTCGCCCCGCACGTCGACCGTGATCTTCTTCGAGAGGTCGCCCTTCGCCACCGCGGTGGTGACGTCGGCGATGTTGCGGACCTGGCCGGTGAGGTTGCCGGCCATCGAGTTCACCGAGTCGGTGAGGTCGCGCCACGTACCGGCGACGCCGCGCACGTCGGCCTGGCCGCCCAGCTTACCTTCGGTGCCGACTTCGCGCGCCACGCGGGTCACTTCCGACGCGAACGCGTTCAGCTGGTCGGTCATCGTGTTGATGACGTTCTTGATCTGCAGAATCTCGCCCTGCGCCTGCACCGTGATCTTCTGGTTCAGGTCGCCGCTGGCGATCGCGGTCGCGACCTTCGACACGTCGCGCAGCTGCACGGTCAGGTTGCCGGCCAGCTCGTTGACGTTGTCGGTCAGGTCCTTCCACGTGCCGGCGACGCCGCGCACGTCGGCCTGGCCGCCGAGCTGACCTTCGGTGCCGACCTCCTTCGCCACGCGGGTGACCTCGGCCGCGAACGAGCTGAGCTGATCCACCATCGTGTTGACGGTGTTCTTCAGCTCGAGGATCTCGCCGCGCGCATCGACGGTGATCTTCTTGCCGAGGTCGCCGCGCGCCACGGCGGTGGTCACGTCGGCGATGTTTCGCACCTGGCTCGTCAGGTTCGCGGCCATGGCGTTGACGTTGTCGGTGAGGTCTTCCCACGTGCCGGCCACGCCGGGCACTTCGGCTTGGCCGCCGAGCTTGCCTTCAGTGCCCACTTCTTTCGCCACGCGCGTCACTTCCGAGGCGAAGCCGCTCAGCTGGTCCACCATCGTGTTGATGACGTTCTTGATCTGCAGAATTTCGCCGCGCGCCTGCACCGTGATCTTCTGGTTCAGGTCGCCGCTGGCGATCGCGGTGGCGACCTTCGACACGTCGCGCAGCTGCACGGTCAGGTTGCCGGCCAGCTCGTTGACGTTGTCGGTGAGGTCCTTCCACGTGCCGGCCACGCCGGGCACTTCGGCCTGGCCGCCGAGCTGACCTTCGGTGCCGACCTCCTTCGCCACGCGCGTGACTTCGGAGGCGAACGAGCTGAGCTGGTCGACCATGGTATTGACGGTGCTCTTCAGCTCGAGAATTTCGCCCTTCGCGTCGACCGT
>CAZEMI010000224.1:0-40794 GCA_964513235.1 uncultured Acidobacterium sp. | reverse complement strand
GACGCTGATTGTTGGCGCCGACTACCGCCATACCAAATCGCACCAGGATGAACTGCGCTACGCGCTGGTCTCGGGTGTCAACACGCCAAGCGGACCGTTCCCCTCGGGCGGCATCGAGGACGTCGTCGCGGCGTACGCGAGGGCGCGCATCGACGCCTCGGACGCGGTGACGGTGGAGCTCGGGGCGCGGGCCGATCGCTGGAGTTCCGAACCCGAGAATCCGGCGTCGCCGACCAAGAATGTCTCGTACGTCAGCCCGCGTGGCGCGGTGACGTGGCGGCGCGGCCGCTACGAGGTGCGCGGCTCGGCCTATTACGCCAACCGTACGCCCAGCCTCAACGAACTACACCGCCGCTTCGCGGCCGGCAGCGCCGTGACGAATGCGAACCCGCAGCTCGAACCTGAGACGTTGAGCGGCGTCGAGGGTGGTGTGCTCACGCAGTTCAATCGCGCGTCGGTCCGCGCCACCGCGTTCTTCAACAACCTCGATGGCGCGATCGCGAACGTGACGCTGTCGCAGACGCCGCAGGCGATCATCCGGCAGCGCCAGAATTCCGACACCATTCGCGCGACTGGCGCCGAGTTCGAGCTCGATACGCGGCTCACCAATACGCTGAGCGCCACCGGCCAGCTCGTGCTGACGTCGAGCCACTTCCGTGGATCGATCGCGACGCCGGCGCTCGCTGATAACCAGGTGCCGCAGGTGCCGAGATGGCAGGGCGGGTTCTCGCTGACCTGGGCCGATCCGACCTGGTTCACCGCCGCCACGCAGGTGCGCTTCAGCGGCGATCAGTTCGACGATGACCTGAATACGGCGGCGTTTGTGTTGGAGAAGTACGTGGTGTGGGACGCCACCGTGAGCCGCGCCATCGTTCGCGGCCTGAATGCGTTTGTTGCCATCGAGAACATCATGGACAAGGAGTTCGACACGGCGCGCACGCCGATCCGATCGATCGGCTGGCCCCGCACCGTCCGCGTGGGAGCGAGAATCGCATGGCAATAGTTCCGAGGACACGGAGGAGAACGGAGAACGCGGAGGATCGCGTGGCAGTGACGCGCGTGGTGGCCGTGGTGCTGGCGCTCGTTGCTACGAGCGCGGCCGCGCAGGGCCTGCAGCGCATCAATCCTCCAGGATTGAGCACGCCCACCACCTACTCACACATCGTCCGCGACGGGAAGACGCTCTACATCGCGGGCCAGGTCGGCGCCGATGCGCAGGGGAAGGTGGTCGGCACGGGGATGGTGGAGCAGCTCGAGCAGGTGTTGAAGAACCTGCAGATCGCGTTGAAGTCCCAGGGCGCCGATTTTTCGCACGTCGCGAAGATCAATATCTATGTCACTGACGTCGATGCCTTTCGCGCGCCGGATGCGGCGAAGGTCCGGGCCAAGTACTTCGGTGCGAACCGTCCCGCGAGCACGTTGGTCGGCGTCACTCGACTTGCCAGCCCTGAGTACAAAGTCGAAATCGAGGCCATCGCCGTCCTGCCTTGATCAAAGGTTCCAAGAGTTCCAGAAGTTCCAGGCGTTCCAAGGGCTGGGTTCGAGAACGGTTATAACGGTTCCGAACCAAACCATTGGAACACTTGGAACCTATGGAACACTTGGAACCTTGGAGGCGCCATCAAACTTCCAGGTCGTTGCGAAGTTTACAGGCAACGACTGTTTCATCAGAGAGGCGCGCACTAATTCCACCGGCATGCTACCCGCCTGTAGCACGGCATCGTGATACTGGCGATTGGTCATGCGCCCTGTCCTGAGCGAGGACGACGCCGCTTGCGGCGACGTCCGAGTCGAAGGATTGCTGCCGACTAACTCCGCCTGCATTGCCCGGAACTGCACGCCGCCGATCATGTACGCCAGCTGATACAGCGGCGGATAGGTGCCGTTGAACGACCGGCGCACTTCAGCCTCGGCATTGGCGCGCTCGTGGCCGACGCGGTCGACGAGGAAATCGATCGCCTCCCGCGGCGTCATGGTGCCGAGGTGGAAGCGCAGCGAGAAGATGATGCGCGCCTGGCGGTGCATCCGCCAGAACAGCATGCCGACGCGATTCTCCGGCGACTTCGGAAAGCCGTCGTCCCACAGGAACATTTCCCAGTAGAGCGACCAGCCCTCGGTCCAGAACGGCGTGCCGAACGCGCGGCGGTGCGGGTTGTAGCGGGCGGTCATGAACTGCTGCAGGCCGTGGCCCGGGATCAATTCGTGATGCACCGTCGACCGCGAGAAGTGGATGTTGTTGCCGCGCATGCTCATCAGCTTGTCGGCGTGGTCCATCGTGTCGGTCGGGAACGACACCTGGATCACCTCGCCGCCCAGGAAGAACGGATTCACCTTCTGCCGCTCCGGCGACATCATGGTCATGCGCCACGTTTCGGCGGCCAGCGGCGGTACCGTGATCAGATCGCGCTTCTGCACGTAGTCGATCGCCTCGAGCGCCTGGTCGCGCACCAGGTCGGTCTGTTTGCCGGGCTCGGCGTGCAGCGTCTTCACTTTCTCGAGCGCAGCGCGCCAGTTGTCGCCGAAGCCCATGTCGCGCGACGCTCTCAGCATCTCGCGATCGCACCAGGCAAACTCGCGCTCGGCAATGGCGAGCAGATCCTCGGGCGTGTAGGGAATGAATTCCGAGGCCAGGTCCTCGAGCAGTGCGGCCTTGCCGATCGGGTTGCCGATGATCGGCTCGTCTTCGCCTTCGCGGTAGCCGACGATCTTCTCGCGCAGCACCTTGATGTAGGCGGCGAGCGCCTTGTCGGCCTCGGCGTACGGCTTCGCCGCCCACCACGTGAACATCGGGTCATAGCCTGAGTAGTAGCGATTCCACGCCGTCAGATCGGTGCGCAGGCTGGTGAGAATCTCGGCGGCCCGAAACGCATTGATCTGGCGCGCGCGCACCGGATCCGAGACCGCCGTCACCGCGCCGACGCGGGCCGGCGCATTGAGCGCCACGGTGGCGAGCTGGATGTCTTGCGTCAGCTGGTCGAGCGCCGCGGCGGTCCTCGCGGCATCGATCGATTCGAGCCGGCCGCGCGCTTCGAGGAGGCCCGTGATGGTGCCCGAGAACGGCACCATGCCGGCCGCCTCCGACACCCACTGCTGTTCGCGCGCCAGCAGCCGCAGCTCGTACTCGAGGCGCGAACGGAGCAGCGTGTGATCGATGCGTCCCTCCACGCCCAGCGCCCCGAAGTTGACCTTGGCCAGTTCCAGTTGCCAGTTCTTGTAAAACGTGTTCAGCCGCGCGTAGCGCTCCGGCGAGAAGTCGACGCCGTAGCGGCGATTGAGCGCCCCGCGATCGAGGTTGTACCGGTCCACCAGGGCCGCCAGCTCGCTGGCGGGCGCCGCTGCTGCTGGCACGGCCGCCTGTCGTGCGGGAAGACCGGCCGATGCGCCAATGACCAGAACGAGGGCAAAGAGTGAATTCCGCATAGCAGGAGAATATCCCAAGCCCTCAAGCTCCAAGCCCTCAAGCCCTTAGAATTGTTCCTATGTCCGGCGGCATCATCCTGTTCGACGGCACCTGCGCCTTCTGCGAGCGCTCGGTTCGTTTCATCGCGACCCGCGACAATGGCTACTTCAAGTTCGGCGCTTCGCAGAACCCGGAAGGCCGGGCGCTACTCGCCCAGTACGGGACCAGCCGCGAGGCGACGCGCAGCCTCATCCTCATCGAAGACGACGAGATCTCGCTGCGATCGACCGCGGTGCTGAAAATTGCGCGGCGGATGACCGCGCCGTGGCGGTGGGCGTCCGTGTTTCTGCTGGTCCCGCGGCCGATTCGGGATGCGGTGTATCGGGTGGTGGCGGCGATTCGTCACCGGATTGCTGGCGAATCAAACGCGTGCGAAATTCCGCCACCCGAGATCCGCGCGCGGCTCATCTGAGTGACGGTCTCTGCATGCCGGAGACGACGGTAGACTGTATGTATGAATGATGAGCGCCAGGGTGTCCCTGAGACCGCGTATTCGAACGAGGAAAGCAAGGCCGCGACACGTCGGTGGCTCGAGCGTTGGCGCACTGTTGGACCCCTCCTGGATGATGAGCGATGGGCGCGCCTGCAAGCCAGCTCCGACGCCGAATTGCGCCAACACTCTTGGGATCTCATGGCGATGTGGCAGCCGGGCAGTGTTGGCGACGATGCCGAAGGGCTGCTACTGCTGCAGCGGCAATTCGCGCGGCTGCGCGAGCGCGGCCGGACGTGACGATACCGCCGCTGGTCGCGGCAGCCGTCGAGGTTCAGGCGGCGCTCTCGGCTGCCGGGATTCGGTCGTGTGTCATCGGCGGACTCGCCGTGCAACGCTGGGGCGAGCCGCGAGCGACGCGGGATGTCGATTTTTCTGTGCCGGCGCCGCTCGGTGAAGAAGCGCGTCCGATCGATCTTCTCCTTGATGCCTTTGCGCCGCGGCGTGCGGACGCGCGGTCGTTTGCGCTGACGCATCGCGTGCTGCTCATTTACTCCACGAACCAGGTGGCGGTCGATGTCGGACTTGCGGCGACGCCGTTCGAAGCCGAGGTGCTCGATCGCGGGTCGGCCTGGGCGGCCACAGAGGATCGTTCCATCGTGACCTGTTCCGCTGAAGATTTGGTGCTCTATAAGCTCGTCGCCGGCCGTCCCGGCGACGTCGCCGACATCGAGGGCATCGTCCGGCGTCAGGGTCGGAAGCTGGATGTCGATCGCATCCGTCGTTACGGCGCGCTGTTTGCGGACTTGAAGGAGGATCCCGATCTGTCGCGGCCGTTTGAGGTGTCGCTGGCGCGGGCGAGGGATTAATCGACTGAACCGTGATCTCCTACAGTTTCTGAATCTCCTTCTGCAGCAGAAAGCGATGGCACTCGGTGGCGTCTTCGTCGCAGTGGCACATCAGCGTCACGTTCTGCGTCGCGCTGAGCGCCTTGATCAATCGCAGGGTCGACTTTTGCCCGTGATTCTTGATCGTCTCGCTGCGATCGTCGATCGGCCCATCCATGAACAGCTCTTCACGATAGCGCTTCGTAAAGGTCTTCCAGTCGATCTCGCCTGCCTGTGCGGCTCTCAGCAGCTGCTCGCTCGGCCCGAGCGACGGCATCCACGCGTCGTAGCGTGAGGTCGGCAAGCCGCGTCCGCGAAATCGCGTCGCGAGAATGCGCAGGCCGTCGTCTGTCGATGGTTCCGACCACACGCTGCGAGTCTTGAGCATCTCGATTCTGTCTCGTTGGGCGCCGCTGCCGCGAACGGCTATTCGACGACGACCGCGCCTTTCAGCATGTTCATGCCGCACGCAAACGCAATCTCACCTGACCGTGGCGGCGTGAATTCGATCACCACAGGCTCGTTCAACGGCAGGTCGCGCCGGATGTCGAGCAACGGGAAGACCACCGCGGTTGCGCACGTCTTGTCGCTCGTCCGGGTAAACGTAATCCGCGCCGGAGCTCCCGCCTCGAGCACCAGGCGCGCCGGCTCGAAGCCGCTATCGGTGACCTGGACGCGCGCCTCCTGCGCCATGCCGGCGTGGGGTGCCGGCGTGCCGGGGGATGCCGGCGTGCCGGGGGATGCCGGCGCGGGTGGCGCCGCATTCGGCCGCAGCCCGAGACGTTCCAGCTCGGCGCGAACGTAAAAGCTACCTTCGGTGACCACGAGATCTCCCGATCGCAGGCCGGTCAAGACCGGAACACGATCGCCGGTGGCGGTACCGATGCGGACCTCGCGTTCGATAAATCGTCCGGGTTGCTTTGGGTCGGCGAGGTACACGACCGTCCGGTCGCCGATGTTCTGCACGGCGGTGCGAGGCACCATCGGCGTCGACGCGCCACCGTCAGTGTGGAACATGGCCTCGGCATACATGCCGAAGCGCAGTTGGTGGCGCGCGTTCGGTACTTCAATCCTGACCTTGGCCGTGCGGGTGTCGGTGCTGACCTGTGGATCGATGTAGCTGACCCGGCCGCGCAGCGCCAGATCAGGATACGCATGCGTCGTGATGGTGGCCACGCTGCCAGTTCGGACCCGGGCGAAGTCCTTCTCGAACAGATCCGCCACCACCCACACCGTTGACAGATCAACGATGGTAAAGAGTCTGGCGGACAGATCGACATTCGCGCCCACGTTCGCGTCACGTTCGGTGACGATGCCGTCGATGGGCGCCGGGACACTGGTCGTGGCTTCGACGGCCTTGCCGGGGCCAAGACCATCAATCGCTTCGGCAGACAGACCGAGGAGTCGCAGCCGTGACGCCACGCTTTGCAGCGCCGCGCGCCTCGATGTGTGCTCGGCTTCGATGCGCTCGAGCTCCTGTTTGCTGGCCGCGCCCAGCGCGACGAGCTTCTCAGTGCGCGCCAGTTCCTGCTCGTGGGCGTCAAGCTCGGCGCGAGCCGTCACATAACGCGTTTGGGCCTCCGCCAGTTCAGGGCTGAAAATCTGCGCGATCGTCTGACCGCGGGTGACCCGCTGGCCAAGTTCCGCGGCGACGCGGGTAAGCCGGCCCGCGACCAGCGGCGTGACCACGACTTGCTTGTACGCGTTCGGTTCCACCACTCCAGGGGCGCGAACGCCGTCCGAGGTCAGGCTGGTGCTGACGGTGCTCACCGTGATGCCGGCCCGCTCGATCGCCTCCTTTGCCAACGTCACGGTGACGTCGGCGAGTGGCCCGCTGGCGGGGCCGGCCGCGGCGGGTGCGGGCTCGGGCATTCGCATCGCCGTCTCGGACGCCGGCGGCGCCGCCATCTTCGATCGAAGTCCAAGATAGGCGGCGCCGGCACCGGCTCCAAGCAGCAGCACACCGGCGAGCAGCAGCACCGTCCATCGCACGTTGACCCGTGATTGCGGATTCATTTGGATTCTCCCAAGGCGCCCTTCAGCGCCGCGCGGGCTTCCCACGCTTCCCGCAAAGCGCCGGTGTAGGCTCGCTCGATCTCGAGGTACCGCCGCTGCTCGGCGAGCACGTCGAACACGGTCGCCCGTCCGAGCTGGAACGTTTCGCGGACCACGTCGAGGTTGCGGCGGGCGAGATCACGAATGCCGCCGGAAAACAATGCCACGGCGCGTTGCGCCTGCGTATCGCGCGCCTGCACCTCGGCAACCTCCGCCCTGGCCGCTAATTCCGCCGCGCCACGGCGGGCCTCGGCCACCGATCGTTCCGCCATCGCCGCCGCGACCTGGCCCTGGTTGCGGTTGAACAAGGGCACCATCATCATCACTCCGCCGGCCACATAGTTGAAGCGGCCGCGCACACGCTCCAGCGCGCCGCCGTCACCGAATCCCTGTTGTGGAAATCCCGCGTCCATGCGCATGAACATGCCGTAGACGCTGAGGTCGACGCGACCCTCGCGCCGGGCCTGTTCAATCCGCGCCTCAGCCACGGCAACCCGGGTGTCGGCCTCGCGCACATCCGGCCGTGCAGCGATCGCGCCCTCGGTGTCGGAACTGGTGGTCGGATCGGCCGCCACCAGGATCTCGATCGACTGCCGCAACGTGAGCGGCTCCCCTGGAAGCATGCCCAGCAATTGCTTCAACCGCACCAGGGCCGCCTCGGCGCGGCCGGTGGCCAGCAATTCCTCCGTCTGAAAACGGCGCACTTCCACTTCCATCAAGTCGCGTTCCAACGGCGGCGTGCTGCCCGCATCCACACGCGTCCGGATGAGCTCGAGCTGCCGCCCGGCAGTGGTCGCCACCTCCGCCGCGACGGCGACGTCCCGGGCCGCCGCTGCTGTCGCGCCGTACTGCATTCGCACGTTGGCGGCGAGGACGCGCTCGCGATCGCCTGCGGCAAACTGAGCCGCGTCGAGCTCATGGCGGGCGGTTCGCACGCGCGCGGAACGGCGGAACAGCTCGAGAGGCCAATCAACCCCGGCGGTGGTCTGGGTATCGGTTCCCGCCGGCTCGATGCGATGCTCGAACGACAGCGTCGGATTTGGGCGGAGGCCGGCCTGTTGGAGCCGTCCGCGTGAGACGTCAACCTCGGCTCGTCCGGCACGAACGAGCGGCTCTCGCGCCAGCGCGCGCGCGATCGCTTCGTCCAGGCTCATCCCCGTTTCTGCGTCGATCAGTACCGGCGCCGTTCGCGGCGGTTGTTGTCCACGCACAGGAGCGGCCATCACGACCAAGGCGAGCATCACCGTCGCGGTCCGTCGAATCATCGTCATTGCACCTGTCCCTCGAAACTCATGGCGCCCCGTCCGGCCGGGCCGTCCCACTCGATGCGCATGTCCCAGGCTCCCGGCATGCCGAATTCCGCGGTCGCCGTATACCGGCCCGGCACGCCCGCCGGCTGAAGTTGCAGGTTTCCCGACACTGCCATGCCCGGCATCGTCATGTTCGCGGCCGCCCTTACCGTGCCAACATCGACGAGCTCGCCATTCGGGCCGCGGAATTCAATCGTGAACGTGTTGCGGCCACCGCGAAGGGTTCCGGTGGGTGCGAGCAGGACAATGTCAAGTTCGGCGGCATTGATCGTCTGGATCACGGCACCCCCTGCCCTGGATTCGCTGTCGCGCGTGCTTGCGAGTCGCCATGCGATGGCGGTAGCTGCGACCAATACGGCGAGTACGATCATGACGAGCAGCGCGCGTCGGCCGCCGGTACGGGCGGTGCGCGATGGCGAGGCGTCATGCTGAAGACCGAGCTGGCGTTCGCGGATCGACATGAAGATGACGGGCGTGACGATGAGCACATGGATCAGCGACGAGATCATGCCGCCGAGCACCGGCGTGGCCAGCGGCTTCATCACCTCGGCGCCGACGCTCGTGCTCCACATGATCGGCAGCAGTCCGGCGACCACGGTCGTCACCGTCATCACCTTGGGCCGTAACCGGAGCAGCGCGCCAGCCATCACCGCGTCGCGCAGGCCGGCGCGCGTCAGCGTGCCGCCGAGCTCCTGCCGTTTCCGTTCGACGGCCTCTTCGAGGTAGATGACCATCACCACGCCGGTCTGGACGGCAGTGCCGAACAGCGCGATGAACCCGACCCACACCGCGACAGAAAAGTTGTAGCCGAGCAGCCACAACAGATACACGCCGCCCGTCAGTGCGAACGGCACGGCGAGCAGCACGTGCGCGGCGTCAACGACGGAGCCATAGGTGAGGTAGAGCAGCGCGAAGATGATCACGAGCACAATCGGAATCACGACTTGCAACCGTGCCCGTGCGCGCTCCTGGTTCTCCCATCGACCGCTCCAGCCGATGTAGTACCCCGCCGGCAGTGGGACGGCACGCGCCACCGCGTCTCGCGCCTCGCTTACGAATCCGCCGACGTCGCGGTCTTGAACGTTGATCAGCACGGTGGCCAGCAGCAGCCCGTTCTCCGACGAGATCATGGCCGGACCGCGCGCGTGTTCGAACCGCGCCAGTTGCGCGAGCGGAATCTGCGCGCCGCCCGGCGCCGCGACCAGCACCTCGCCCAGGGCCTGGACGTCGACACGATCTTCGGGCCGATAACGGACCCGGACCGGGAAGCGCGAGCGGCCCTCGATCGTGGTAGTCAGCACGGATTCACCGACGGCGATTTCGATCACCTGCTGCACCGTGCCCACGCCGATGCCGTATCTCGCGGCGGCGACGCGATCGACTTTGATATTGAGATACTGGCCGCTCGTCACCTGTTCGGGATAGACATTGCTCGAACCCGGCACGGCGCGGACGGCGTCGGCCACCTGACGCGCCAGGCCCTCGAGCCGAGCCAGATCCGCGCCGAAAATCTTCACGCCCACTTCGGATCGGATCCCGGTGGTCAGCATGTCGATGCGATTGATGATCGGCATGGTCCAGATGTTCGACACGCCCGGCAGTTGCGCGGCGCGTCCCATTTCCGCCCGCAGCCGATCGATCGTCATGCCGGGACGCCACTGGTCCTTCGGTTTCAGGTGCACGATCGTCTCGGTCATGTTGAGAGGCGCGGGATCGGTCGAGGTGTCGGCGCGTGCCACCTTGGCCACGGCGAAGGCAACCTCGGGAAACGACATCAGCGCCGCGTTCTGCCTGGCCGCGATCCCCGTGTTCTCTTCGAGCGAGATGCTCGGATCGGCAATCGGCATGAACATCAGGTCGCCTTCGTCGAGCGGCGGCATGAATTCGCTGCCGATCCCGCGGGCCAGCAGCAGCGCGCCGGTAAACAGCGAGGCCGCGATCACGATCGTGACGACGCGGTGCGACAGCGCGGCTTCCAGGGCAGGGCGGTAAATGCGCCGCAGGCCGCGCATCACCGGGTTGTCTTCTTCCCTGCGGAACGTGCCGCCGAGCAGCAGGCTGCACAGCACCGGCACCAGCGTGACGGCGATCACGGTGGCGGCGAGCACCGCGAACGTCTTGGTAAAGGCCAGCGGGTGAAACAGCTTGCCCTCCTGGCCGCTGAGCGCGAACACCGGGATGAAGGCCAGCAGGATGATGGCCATCGAGAAGAACACCGGGCGGCCGACCAGCCGCGTCGACTCCAGCACGGTGGTCCAGACCAGGCGCCGGTCACGCGGGTCGACCTGCCGCTGTTCCAAAAAGCGAAACGCGTTTTCGGTGACCACGATGCCGGCGTCGACGAGCACGCCGATGGCGATGGCGATCCCGGCGAGGCTCATGATGTTCGACGACACGCCCGCGTAGTACATCCCCAGGAAGGACGTCAGCACCGCGAGCGGCAACGGGATGGTCACGATCAGGATCGATCGAAAGTGCATCAGGAACACCACGTGCGCCAGCGTCACGAGGAGGATCTCTTCGACGAGCGCGCGTCGCAGCGTATCGGCCGCCTGCTCGATCAGCGTCGAGCGATCGTAGAACGGCACGATCGTCACATCCGGCGGCAGGCCCGCTTCGATCTCGGTGATGCGCGCCTTGACCGCGTCGATCACGACCTTGGTATTGACGCCGGTCCGGGCGACCACGACGCCGCCGACGGCCTCGTTGGTGCCCTTGACGAGCGAACCGACCCGAAACGCGTTACCGATCTGAACGCTCGCGACCTGATCGACGAACACCGGGGTGCCATTCGCGGCGCCGATGACGATCTGCTTGATGTCGTCCACCGATTCGAGCAGCCCGACACCGCGCACGATCAACCACGCGCCGTTGGCGTCGAGGACATTGCCGCCGACGTTGACGTTGCTGTCGCGCACGGCCGCGACCACCGCACTCAGCGGCAGGTTGTATTGACGCAGCCGATTCGGATCGACGTCGATTTGATACTGCTGTACAAAGCCGCCGACGGAGGCAACTTCGGCGACTCCTGGCACAGCATTGAGCTGGTAGCGAACGAACCAGTCCTGCAGGCTGCGGAGCTCGCGCAGGGAATGCGTCGGGCTTTCGAGTGTGTACCAGAAAACGTGACCAACGCCGGTTGCATCCGGTCCGAGTGTGGGTGTGACGCCTTGCGGCATCGACTTCGCGATCAGGCTCATGCGCTCGAGCACGCGGCTGCGAGCGAAATAGAGATCGACGTCATCCTCGAACACGACGTAGGTCATCGAGAAACCAAACGCGGATTGGGATCGGACAACGCGGACGCCGGCCAGGCCCTGAAGATTGACGGTCAGGGGATAGGTCACCTGATCTTCGACCTCCTGCGCGCTGTGGCCGGGCCATTCGGTGAAGACGATGACCTGGTTGTCGGAGAGGTCTGGAATCGCGTCGATGGGCGTGGCGCGCCAGGCCCAGTAGCCCCAGCCGGCGAGACCAACATAGAGCGCGATGACCAGCCAGCGGTTCTTCAGCGACAACGCGATGAGTCGATCGATCATCAGCTTCCAACTGTCGTGAGGCGCGCACCCGCGCGCGTGAACGGACGCGGCACCGTGCCGCGTGTCTACACGACGACGGTCGGAAAGCTAGATGATGAAGACGGAGAGCAGCAGGTGTCGTGAAACGCCGTGGTCGCGAGCGGGAGCGGGGTCGTTCAAAGACACCGCCCGCGAGTTGAGCGGCGGCGGCAACAGGATTGGCGGCGCGGTTGACGCGATCGCAGTCACCGCTGCCAACGATGGCGCCGTCGGACTCGCGTCGTCCGGTTCGCCAGCCGCGCAGCAACTATCGGCTTCCGGCTGTGTCAGCCCACGCGTGGCGCCCGGTCCGTCAGCGTCCGACGTGTGCATCGGACAGGCGGCGCCTTCGAGGCAGCAAGCCATTCGCGCTTCGGGAGTGGCCTGCCAACCTCCACACAGGTTGACGGGACCGGCCGACATGATGGCGACGAGCACGGCCGCGACGGCTCGGGCAATGACCAGCACGTCCCTATGATGGTGGGTCGAGGATCAACGTGTCAACCAAACGGCCGCTTTGGGCCCGGCGACCAAGTGCGCAGGGCATCGTGCGGCAAGCTCGACGGCACCGAGATGCAACGCTGTGCCGAGGAGTGCCGCGAGTGGTGGGCCGCGCCATGCCGCGTCATGGCTAAGGCGCATGTCTGAGGCGTATACTCGCGGGTCATGAACAAGAGAGTTGTCATGACCCGCATCCTCGTCGGCTCAATCCTGGCGGTGGCAGTCGCGGCGGTTGAAGCCGCCGCGCAGGGCGCCGGCAACGGGGCCGCCGCGATCGAAGCGTGGCTGAGAGGTTACGATGCCGCGTTTGTCGCGAAAGATCTGGACCGGCTGGCGACGTTCTATCACCCCGATGTCACGATCTATGAAGGGGCAGGCGTCAACAACGGTTGGGCTGATTACCGCGACCGGCATCTTGGCCCCGAGCTGAAGGCGTTTTCAAACCTGCAGTTTAGCCACACCGAGCACCGGGTCACGGTACTGCCCGGTGGCCAGTCGGCGTACGCGACGTCGCGCTATACGATCAAGGCGAAGATGGGCGAGCGCGATCTGGATAACGAAGGCCTCGAGACGCTGGTCCTCGTCAAGATGTCCGACGGCAGCTGGAAGATTCGCCACTCGCACACGTCCGGACGGCCTCGCCGGCCGGCGCCGTAAGGCTCTTACGACGTCGCCGAACTTCCGTGACTGGTTGATGCCTGACGCCAGCGAGGCCAGGCAATTACCGACTCAGCAAGTTCATCATCTGATCGATCTCCTGCTGCTGCACGCCGATCGGGTGATGAAGGATGCGTAGTATAGTCCTGGCATTGACGTGCTAATACTCGTCCGCCAGGCACTCTCGGTCGCGTTGGTGAGCGCGCTCGTGTTCGTTCATGCAGCGTCCTTCGACCTGCATGTCCACGCGGCAAGCGCCGGCCATCAGCATGGGCCCGCTCTGCATCACCACGACGCCCCTGATCATTCGCCGTCGGATGAAGCGCACATCGGCGTCGTCGACGACCGCAACACCGTGATCCATGTGCGGTTATCAACGTCGTCGCCATCGTCGCCGAAGCCAACACCGGCGGCCGGCGAGTGCTCGACGCCGGTTGATCCTGGTGCGACGGCGATCGTGAAGGGCACGCGCATCGTCGCCCGTGCGCACGGCCCGCCGGCGATCCGGCCCTATTCGCTCCGCGCCCCACCTGCCCGTTCCTCTCTGTAAGTCACGAGACCGGTTCCCGGTCGCCGTCGTTTTCCGTTCGTCTTTTCGTAGAGGTTGTCGTTATGCGGACCCGATATCGGGTTGCGCTCACGATCGTGGTCATTGCGGCAGCATCGGGCCGCATGCACGCTCAGGAGCGAACCGAGCAGGAGATCGTCGAGGCCGTGGTGCGGGACGGCCCGCGCGCCCACGCCATCCGTGCCGCCACCGAGGTTGTGGCGCTCGAGCAGGCGGCCCGCCGCGCCTTCCCGAATCCGGCTGCCAATTACTCGCGCGAGGGCGCCGGATTTACCGAGTTCTTTCAGGTCGACCAGCCGCTGCCGGCATTCGGCTTGCGACAGGCGCTCGAACGTGCCGGCGTCGCGGCTGGCGAAGCCGCCGAGGCCGAGCGCGAGGCGCGGCTGTGGCAGTTGCGAAGCGATGCCCATGACGCCGTCGCGCGTTTGCGCGCCTCCCATGAGCGCCTGCAAGCGGCACGATCGCTGGTCGGACTCGTCGAGGGTTTGATTGGTGTGCTGACCACGCGCGAGCGGGAAGGCGAAGGCTCGCGCTTCGATCGGTTGCGCGCCCAACAGGAGCTGGTCGACGCCCAGCAAATTGTCGTCACCGCCATGGTCGAGCATTCGAAGGTGCGAAGCGAATTGGCGGTGTTGCTGCCGCGCGGCGCGGTCGTACCGGAGACCGTATCGCCTCGGCCGCATTCACCGCTCGCCGATTCAGTCGATACCCTCGTGACCCGCGCCACCTCCGGCCGGGCGGAATTGCGTGCCCTGCAGGCGACGGCGCGCCAATGGTCCCTCGAGGCTGTGGTGGCGCGGCGGGCGACCGGTTTCGCGCCAACCTTCACGGCCGGCCTGAAGCGCGCGGACGATGCCGGTGAAGCGCGCGCCGGCGCGGTCGTGGGAGTGGGAATGGCTGTGCCGCTCTTCAATCGCGGTCGCCTTGCCGCGGCGCGATGGGAGGCTGAGCGCACGCGCACGGAGTTTGAACGCGCGTCGCTCGAAGCCGACATCCGCGCGCAGGTCGCTCGCGCCGCCGAAGCGCTGGCCATTCGACGCCAGAACGCTCCCGGCGTCGAGGCCGCGGTGACATCCGCCGGCGAGCTGATTGCCATCGCCGACGTTGCGTACCGGGAAGGCGAGATCGGGATTCTCCAGCTCGTTGACGCGTACCGCACCGCGGCGCGCGCGCGCGAACGCGCGGTCGACACCAATCTGAACCTGTCGCTGGCAGAAATCGCGCTCGAGCGCGCGGTAGGAGTGTCGTTGTGGCCCTGAGACCTATGGTGATGGTCGTGCTGACGTGCATTCTGGCAGGAGGGTGTCGGCGCGATGCCGCTCCTGCGCCGGCGGCCGACGAAGGTCCGGCGCCGATGCGCGTGACCCGGTGGACGCCACAGACCGAGTTGTTCGCCGAATACCCGGCACTGGTGGTCGGGCAGACCTCGCGTTTGGCGATTCATCTCACGACGCTGGAACCGTTCAAGGCCGTGGTCGACGGCGCCATCGAGGTGCGGCTGCGAGCCGCGGATGGCCAGACGGAATCGTTCTTTGCCAACGGCCCGTCGCGTCCGGGAATTTTTGGCGTTGACGTGAAGCCTTCCCGCGCCGGCAAACGCGATCTGATCATCACCTGGCGATCACCAACGATGTCCGATACGCACGACGCGGGCCCGGTCGAGGTATTCGCCGACGCCGGCGCCGCGGCGGCGGCCGCGCCGGCGGGTGGAGAGAGCGAGGCGATCTCGTTCTTGAAGGAGCAGCAATGGACGCTCGATTTCGCGACGGCGGTCGTTCAGGAACGACCGCTGCGGGCATCGTTGCGGGTGCCGGGTGAACTCGTGCCCGCGCCCGGCGGTGAGGCCGACGTGTTGTCCCCGTTCGACGGGCGACTGGTAGCGGTGATTGCGGCGGCCACCGGCGCAGCGGTCTCGCGGGGGCAGGAGCTCGCGCGCATTCAGCCGCCGCCGGGCGCGCCAGCGGATCTGCCACAGCTTGAACGGGGCCGAGCCCAGGCGGTTTCGGCCCTGGAATTCGCGACGCGCGATCGCGAGCGGGCCGAGCGCCTGGTGTTGGCCGGTGCGGCACCTCAGAAACGGCTGGATGAAGCACGCGCGGCCGAGGCCCAGGCGTCCGCGGCATTGCGCGCTGCAGAAGCCCAGTTGGCGCAGTTCAACGCCTCGCGCACCGCCGGCGCCGCCAACACCGCCGGCGCTTTTGTGATTCGCGCGCCGATCAACGGCGTCATCGTCAGGCGTGACGCCGCACCCGGTATGAACGTGGCGTCAGGTAGTGCGCTGTTTCACCTGGTCGATCCTGCCGTGGTTCACGTGGTTGGCCAGGTGCCGGAATCGCAGCTCTCGCGCGCCAGGCTCACGACCGGTGCACTGATCGAGGTGCCGAACGCCACGGGAATGCTGCCGGCGGGAAAGCTCGTGTCCATCGGACGCGTGCTCGATCGGCAATCGCGCACGGTGCCGATTGTGTTCGCCGCGGACAACCGGAAATTCGGTTTGGCCGTGGGGCAATCGGTATTTCTTCACCTCCTGATGAATGAGACGGCGCCGGCGCCGGTGGTCCCGGCGTCGGCGATTGTCGATGACGCCGGACGCCCGATCGTGTTTGTGCAGGTCGAGGGCGAGTCGTTCGAGCGCCGGCCGGTCACGGTCGGCGTGCGTGAAGGCGAGTTGGTGCAGGTGACCGGCGTCACATCCGGTGAGCACGTGGTGACCAGGGGCGCGCACCTGGTGCGGCTCGCGTCGCTGTCCACGTCGGTGCCGGCCCACGGCCATGTGCATTGAGGCGCCGCGATGATTGACGGACTCATTCGCTGGTCGCTGACCCATCGTGCGGTGGTGCTCGCCGCCGCCGGCGCCTTTCTGGTCTGGGGCGCCTGGACGGCGTGGCGGATGCCGCTCGACGTGCTGCCCGACCTTACCGCGCCGACGGTCACCGTACTGAGCGAAGCACCGGGCATGGACCCGCTCGAGATCGAATCGCTCGTGACCTTCCCGATCGAAACGGCGCTCAACGGCGCGGCCGGCGTGCGACGCGTGCGATCGGCGACCGCGGTGGGCGTGGCGGTGGTCTGGGTCGAATTCGAGTGGGGTCAGGACATCGCGCGCGCGCGTCAAACGGTCACGGAAAAGCTCAGCCTCGTATCAGGGTCGTTGCCTCCAGGGGTGGAGCCGCCATTTCTCGCGCCGGTGTCGTCGATCATGGGCGAGGTCCTGTTCGTGGGCCTCGAATCCGACCGCCACTCGGGCATCGAGCTTCGTACCACCGCCGAAACGACGGTGCGGCGACGGCTCCTCGCGGTGCCGGGTGTCTCACAAGTCATTGCCACGGGTGGTGAACAAAAACAGTATGAAGTGGTCGTCGAGCCCACCCGTTTGCGCGCCTACGGCGTGACGCTCGCCGACGTCGAGCAGGCGCTATCGGCAGCGAATCGCAACGCCACCGCCGGCTTCCAGGTGTCCGAGGGGCAGGAATACCTGGTTCGCGGCGTCGGACGATTCACCAACGTCGCCGATATCGGTGCGGTGGTGGTTCGCACGCAGGGGCACACACCAGTGCTCGTGCGCGATCTGGCGGCCGTGCAGGAAGGCGCGGCAATCAAGCGCGGCGACGGGTCACACAACGCCACGCCGGCGGTGATTATCGGCATCCAGAAACAGCCCGGCGCCAACACGCTCGAGTTGACGGCGCGCATCGACGCCACGCTCGCGGACATTCAACGGGCGCTGCCCGCGGGAATGCGGATTCAGACCAATCTGTTTCGCAGCGCTGACTTCATTCAACAGGCACTCGACAACCTGTTCTCGGCGCTGTTGGAGGGCGCCGCGCTGGTGATGCTCGTGGTCATCGTGTTCCTGATGAACGTGCGGGCCGCGGCGATCACGCTGGTCGCGCTGCCGTTCTCACTGATCGCCGCCGCCGTGGCAATGGATCGATTCGGTGTGACCCTCAACACGATGAGCCTTGGCGGGCTGGCCATCGCGATCGGCGAGCTGGTCGACGATGCGATCATCGACGTCGAGAACGTGGTGAGGCGGCTGCGCCAGAATGCGGCCCTGCCTGAAACCGGGCGCCGCAGGACGCTCGACGTGGTGTACCGCGCCAGTACGGAGATCCGCGCGTCCGTGGTGTTTGCAACCGTCATCGTCGCGCTGGTGTTCGTGCCGCTGTTTTTCCTGGGGAGTGTCGAAGGGCGGCTGCTCCGGCCACTCGGCTTTGCCTATGTGGTGGCATTGAGTGCATCGTTGGTCGTGGCGCTCACGGTGACTCCGGTCTTGTGCTCGCTGTTGTTGCCGAACTCGAAGATGATCCAGTCGGGGGGCGAACCCCGCTTCACCCGCCGGCTCAAGGCGGCATATGAGGCGTGGCTGCATCGCGCCATCGGTTCGTGGCGGGTCGTGATGGCCGGCGCCGCCATCGCCTTGATCGTCGCGGTGACGGCACTTGCGGTTGCGGGCCGATCCTTTCTTCCCGAGTTCAACGAAGGTGCGTTGACCATCAGCGCGGTCACCATTCCTGGAACCAGCCTGGCGGATGCCAACGCCTTGGGAAATTCGCTCGAGCGCCTGTTGCTGAGTGTGCCCGAAGTGGCCTCAACGGCGCGGCGCACCGGCCGCGCGGAGCTCGATGAGCACGTCCAGGGAGTCGAATCGGCGGAGATCGACGTTCGGCTCGACATGAAGGATCGACCGCGGGAGGAAGTTGTCGCGGAGATCCGCGAGAGGGTGTCGCTCCTGCCGGGCACCAACGTGACGGTGGGTCAGCCGATCTCGCACCGCATCGATCACATGTTGTCGGGAACGCGGGCCAATGTGGCGGTCAAAATATTTGGTGACGATCTCGCGGTGTTGCGCGAGGTCGCCGGCCAGGTGCAAGCGGCGATGGCGCGAGTGGACGGCGTGGTCGATCTGTCGACCGAGATGCAAACGGCGATTCCGACCCTGCGCGTCAAGGTCGAACCAGAACTCGCCGCTCGTCATGGTGTTCCCGCGGGCGCAGTCGCGCAGGCGCTGCAAACCGCCAGGGTCGGGCGGGTCGTGGGGCAGGTCCTCGACGGGCAGATCGCCGTTCCTCTCCTGGTTCGGTACACGCGAGATGAATCCACCGACCTCGACGCGGTTGGCGCGACGCCGGTCGAGACACCGAGTGGCGCGCTGGTGCCACTGGCGGCGGTCTCGACCATTGAACGCGATCGTGGTCCCAATTTCGTCATGAGGGAGAACGTCCAGCGCCGCATCGTCGTGCAATGCAATGTCGCCGGCCGCGATCTGCGAAGCGTCGTCGATGACATCCAGCAGCAGGTCGCGTCGACGATCCAGGTGCCATCGGGGGTCCGCATCGAATACGGCGGACAGTTCGAGAGCGAGGCGTCCGCATCACGCCAGCTGCTGTGGCTGTCGATTGGCGTGGTCGCCGCCATCTTCGTCGTGCTGATGACGGCGTTCGGATCGACGCGTGATGCCTTCCTGGTGATGCTCAACCTGCCACTCGCGCTGATCGGCGGCGTCCTGGGCGTCTATCTGGCTGGTGGAGTGCTGTCGGTCGCGTCGATCGTCGGCTTCATTACGCTGTTTGGCATCGCGACGCGAAACGGCATCATGCTCGTCTCGCACATTCGCCACCTGCAGACCGATGAAGGCGTGCGAGACTTCATCACCGCGGTCACTCAGGGAGCGACCGAGCGGCTGGTGCCGATCCTGATGACCGCACTCGCCGCGGGTTTGGCGCTGGTGCCGATTGCGATGTCGATGGGTGAGGCCGGCAGTGAGATCCAGGCGCCGATGGCCATGGTGATCCTGTTCGGCCTTGCGAGTTCAACAGCGCTGAACATGATCGTGGTGCCGGTCCTGTACGCGCGGTTTGGCCGGCCGGTGCAGGCAGAGACCGATCGAGGCCAGTTCTTGCGGGACAATTGACGGCAGCGGGGTTGACGAAGGCTTCGCGGGGACAGGGATAATGGGGCTCAGGTCAAGAATTCATCCCCGGGACGGGGAGAGTTGGGGACAGGTCATGACATTTACCTTGAAGGCCATTCTCGTGAGTGGGTTGGCGGCCATCGCGGGCGGTGCCGCTGTGGCGCAGCAGCAGCCAGCGAAGCCCGATCACATGACGCACAAGTTCGACGATCCCGCGAAATTCGCGAAGTCGTTCGACGATCCGGCACGCGACGCGTGGCAGATGCCCTCGCGCGTGATCGACGCGCTCGCATTGAAGCCGGGCATGAAGGTGGCCGACATTGGCGCGGGCACCGGCTACTTTTCGATGCGGCTCGCCAAGGTGCCCGCCGGCATTGCCGTATTCGCGGTGGACGTCGAACCCGCGATGATCGATCACCTGAAGAAGCGGGCCGCGGCCGAGAAGGCCGACAACGTGACGACCGTGCTCGCCGGCGCCACGACCCCCAATCTCCCCGAGCCGGTTGACGTGGTGCTCGTCGTCGATACCTATCACCACCTGCCGAACCGGCCGACGTACTTCACTGCGCTGCGCAAGTCGCTGAAGCCTGGCGGCCGCGTGGCGATTATCGACTTTCGCAAAGAGGCGCCTGACGGGCCGCCGGTGCATTTCCGTTTTACGCCGCAGCAAATCGAAGACGAGATGAAACAAGCCGGCTATCAGCTCGAGGCGTCGCACGACTTTCTGCCGCGCCAGCACTTCTTGATTTTCCGGTGACCGGTCCCTGATTCTCCCTGCGACGGGGCGATTTTCCTTTCCTGACCCCACGTCGCCCTGAAGTACGATGTGCGGCACATGCGATTGCGGTTAATTGTCGTCGCGACGGCGTCGATCGCCGCCGCCTCGTGCAACTTCGACAAGTTGCCGACCGCGTCGACGCCGATCGCGGCACCCTCACCGCCGCTCGCGGCGCCGCCACTGCCGACCACTGTGCCGGGCGTGCTAAGCCTCGGCATGCCGATCGACGGGTCGGATGCGGCCAGCGCCGCGTTCGGGCTGCTGCCATTCGGCTATCACGGCGGCGGACACACGGAAGACGGCCATGCCGGGTGGGACATCGAATATCGCCTCGGCGCGCCAGTGCGCGCCGCGGCCACCGGTACGGTGCTGAGCGTTGAACCGGATCCCGACACGCCCGGCCGTTTCATCGTCGTGCTCGAGCACGTCGTTGGCACCCATTTCTATCGGACGCGCTACGCGAATCTCGTCGATCTCCGCAGCGACGTTGTGGTGGACGAGTTGGTGCTGGCGCGACAGGCGATGGGCACGGCCGGCGCGATCACGGCCACCATCGGTGGCGCCACGCTCACCTATGCGATGGCCCACTTTCAGCTCGATGACCTGGAGTTCCATCGCGAGATCGAAAACCCGAAGGCGGTCAGCCCGGAGCCGTTCCTCAACCCGGAAGGAAAGGCGCTGTTCGATCGCGTGTGGCCGACCGCCGCCTACTTTCAGGAACTTGTGGAACCGTTCGCGACCAACGCGCGTGAGATGACCGTTACCACGCGCACCTGGATGCGCGCCGGCGGCGACGGACCGGCCGGCATCCGTTTCATCCGGCAGGGGTCGACCTACCACTATGAGCTGCTGACCGAATCAGGCACGGTCGTCGAAGTCGGCACGGTCTCACTGGCGCACACGTCGCGGCCGTCAACGATTGATCTCGTGTCGCCCACCGCCACCCGGCTGGGCAGCTACGAGATTGTGTCCAACCAGATGCGGCTAATGCTTGCCAACCCGGGATCTCCACGGCCCACCGATCTGGCTCCGCCTCCATTTTCCGAACGTCAAGGTAGAACATGCTCACGCGATTGAGTTGCGCAGCGGCGCTGGCCCTTGTTGCGGTACTCGACGGAGCCGCGCAGACGCCTCGTCGCGTGACCATCGATGATCTGATGGCCCTTCGCACCATCAACGATGTCAAGATTTCGCCCTCTGGCGATCGCGTGGCTTACTCGGTGTCCACGCCGTCAGTGGAACGCAACGCCCACGAGGCCGCGTTGTTCGTGATGCCCTCGACCGGCGGCACCGCGAAGCGGCTGGCTGAATCACATCGGATCTTTACGCCGGCATTGCCCGCGCCCCGCCTACGATGGCGTCCCGACGGGCAGACCTTGTCGGTCCTCGTCGTCGGCACGAGCGGCCCGCAGGTGCTGACCGTCAATCCCGACACGAACGCGGCCACCGTCGTCACATCGGCGCCCGCCGGCGTGAGCGGGTACGAGTGGTCGCCGGACGGAAAGTTTGTGGCCTATCTCTCGCGCGATGCAGCCAGCGGGCCGCCGCCGATTGCGAACAGGGTCGGCGCCAATCCACCGGCCACGCGTTTATGGGTGCAGCCCTTGCCCTCCGGCACGGCGCGCGCGCTGACGCCGCCGGATCAATTCGTCGACAGCTTCGCGTGGTCGCCGGACGGCAGGGAGCTCGCGTACTCGTTTGCGCCGTTCGTCGGATTCCTGGCGCCCTACTCGTCGAAGATTTTCGCGGTGGCTGTCGACGGTGGCGCGACTCGTCCGGTGATCGATCGTCCCGGCATGAACGTGTCGCCGCAGTTCTCGCCGGATGGGAAGCGCGTTTCGTTCATCACCACCAGCGAGCGCAGCGGCCTCATTGCGCCACGCGGCCTGGCGGTGGCCGACGCCGGCGCCAGGAACTCGCAGATCCGCTCGTACCCGATGAACGGTGCGTGGATTGCGGAGATCCTGTGGGCGCCCGACGGGCAGTCTCTGTTCGTGACGATGAATGAAGGCACGTTCGCGACCGGCGCACACATGTTCGAAATGCCGATCGTGCGCGTCACCCTGGCCGACGGCAAGGCGGCGCGGCTCGGCACCGGGGCGACGGTTGAATATTCGATGAGCCTCAGCCGCGACGGCCGCCGGCTCGCGTATCGCGAAGTGCAGGCCCGGACGATGGGCGATGTGGTGGTGATGGAGGTGGCGTCGCGAACGACGCAAACGCTCACGACCGTCAATCCGCAGCTGAAAGATCTGGCGTTGGGCGAGCTCAAACCGATCTCATGGAAGTCGTTCGACGGCATGGAAATCTGGGGCCTGCTGCTCACGCCACCGGGCTACGACCCGCCTTCGCCGGAGGCGTCCACCTCCGCCAAGGCTACGGCGGACAAGTCGGCGGGGCAAGCTGGCACGTCGCGCGTGCCGCTGCTCGTGTATTGCCATGGCGGTCCGATTGGCGGCGTGACGCTCGGCCTGTTCCCGCAGTTCATGCACGTGCCGGGGCAGATCGATCCGTATCCGACGGAGGCCTTGGCCAGCGCCGGCTACGCGGTGTTGTTCCCCATGCCGCGCGGCGGGTCGGGCTACGGCGAGGCCGGCCACCGCATGATCATCAACGACTGGGGCGGCCCCGATTACCAGGACATCATGGCCGGCGTCGATCACCTGATCGCGCGCGGGATCGCGGATGGCGATCGCCTTGGCGTGATGGGCGCGTCCTACGGCGGCTATATGACCAACTGGATCGTGACGCAGACCTCGCGCTTCAAGGCGGCGGCCGCCGGCGCGAGCATCGCCGACCTTCACGACCTGTATTACCTGACCGATGGCGGCGATTTGATGATCGAGTACTTCAAGCTGCCGTGGGAGAATCCCGAAGGCTATGCGCGCAGCTCACCGATCACGCACGTCGCGAAGGTGGCAACCCCGATCCTGATTTCGCATGGCGATCGCGATCCGCGGGTCCCGCTCGCCACCGCGCAGAAGTTTTTTCGCGCGCTCCAGGTGCTCGGCAAGACCGCCGAGATGGACATCTATCCCCGCGGCGGGCATGTGTTTTACGAGCCGCAGCAGGAGAAGGCGGTGATGACGCGCAACTTCGACTGGATGCGGAAATGGATCCGGTGACCGGCCGCCTAAAGGCGGCCTCTATATATGACTCATATAGAGGCCGGCTTCAGCCGGCCGGTCACGTCGACCGAACGCGCTATCGAAGCTCCAATTTCTGACGACCAACTCCCAGGGGCTGCTGACGCGTATACAGCTCCAAATATAGCCGTCCGGCGGCGAGATCTTCGCGGTTGCGGCCGCGCAGGATCAGCGTGCCGCTGCCCGTGATCTGACTCGGCGTCAACAGGTGCGCGACGATCGGCCCCGGCTTGTCGCCGTCGCCGCGCTGAATGGTCAGGCCCACCACGCGGTCGGTCGCCATGCCGGCGGTGGTGACGTCGTAGCGCAGCGCACCGGTCGTCCGATCGAAATTCAACTTCACCGTGGCGGCGCCGATCGTCATGTCAGCGGCCACCGCCGCCGGCGCCACGCCCTTCACGAGCGGCGGCGTGCTGAACGGCGCGCGGCGCGGCCTGGTGGCTTGCTCCCACGCGTAGGCATATTTCAGGAGGGTGGCCTCGGTCCAGGCCCCGCCCAGCAACTCGAGGCCGATCGGCAGGCCATCGGTCGTGAAGCCGCCTGGCATCGTGATCGCCGGGAGTCCCGTGGTCGCGCTCAACTGGCAGTTGCTGCCGATCTGCGGGTCGCCGATGGCGGCCGGTTTCCGGCGCAGGGTCGGGTAGGCGAGCACATCGATGCGCTGTTCTTCGAGCGTGGCGAGAACCGCGGCGCGAGCGGCGCGCCGCTTCACCATCGCCTGCCGATAGTGTTCGGTCTCACGCTTCTCGGGCGTGTTCCGAAGCTTGAAGTTGGCATCCAGCGCCTCGTGGTGCAGGCCGCGCTCGATCACCTCGCCCAGGGACTTCACCGGCGCCGTGGGGTGCTCCGCGAGGTATGCCATCAAGTCGAACTTGAACTCGTCGGCGATCACGCTGCTGTCGCGCAGCAGATCGTCGAGACCGGGCACGGCGATGTCGACCACGTCGGCGCCCTGCGCCTTCATGCCGTCCAGGGCCTTATTCATGATGCCGGTGACTTCGCCATCTTCACCGGCGGTGCCCCAGAGCGAGCGCAGCGCGCCGATGCGCGCGCCCTTCAAGCCGCCGTCGACCAGCGCGTCGCGGTACGACTTGGGAATGTGACCGGCGCTGTCTCTTGTGATTGCATCGGCCGGATCGGCGCCCACCGTGGCGTCCAGCATGATCGCCAGATCGGTCACGGTCCGCGCGAGCGGGCCGGCGATGTCCTGCGTCGACGACAGCGGCATCACGCCGGTGCGGCTCGACAGCCCGTGCGTGCCGCGCACGCCGACCAGATTCTGGTTGGCGGCGGGAATGCGAATCGATCCGCACGTGTCGCTGCCCATGCCCGCGGCGGCAAAGCTGGCGCCGATCGCGGCGCCGGTGCCGCCGCTCGAACCGCCTGGCGAGCGATAGAGATCGTACGGATTGCGCGTCTGGTTGGTCAGCGACGAGATGGTGGTGATCCCGGACGCGAGCTCGTGCATCGTCGTCTTGCCGAGAATCACCGCGCCGGCCTCGCGCAGCTTGCGCACTTGGAACGCGTCGGCCGCCGGCTGCAGCGTGGCGAGCGCGAGCGAGCCGCCGGAAGTCGGCATGTCGGCGGTGTCGTAGTTGTCCTTGATCAGCACGGGGATGCCATGGAGGGGACCGCGCGGCCCCTTCTCGGCGCGCTCGCGATCCAGCGCGTCGGCGTCTTCGCGCGCGCGGGGGTTGATCAGCACGAGCGCGTTGAGACGCGGACCGGCTTGATCGTAGGCCTGGATGCGCGCGAGGTACGACTCAACCAGACGGCGCGAGGTCACCTTGCCCGCCGTTTGTGCCGCCTGGAGATCGAGGATTGACTGCTCGTGCACCTCGAAATACTCCATCACCGGCGCGGGTTGCGGGCGCGCGGCCGAAGTTCGTTGTTGTTCCGCCGAAGGCGGCGCGAAGTACGCGAGGAAACCTGCGGCCACGAACGCGGCGAAATATCGTGAGAGCATGCGCGATTGTAGTAGCATTTCGCGCAAGTGGAGGTGTAGTGATCTCGCCCAGAATACTGAGGGATATCTCGGTTGCGCTCCTGAGCGCCACCATCGTTGCCGCCGGCTTCTGGATGACTGCAGCGCCGGTTGAAACGCAGCCGGCGCGGCCGGCGCGGTTGGCGAACGGCAAACCCAATTTGAACGGCATCTGGCAGGCGCTCAACACGGCGAACTACGACATCCTGTCGCATAGCGCCAAGGCCGCGCTGGCCTTCCGCCCTGGTCCGGTGGTCCCGGTTCCCGCGGCGGGCGTGGTCGCGTTTGGCGCGGTCGGCGCCGTGCCCGCGGGCGTGGGCATCGTCGAAGGCGATGAGATTCCGTATCTGCCCGACGCGAAGAAGAAGCAACTGGAGAACCAGGCCAACTGGCTCGATCGCGATCCGGAGATCAAGTGCTACCTCCCGGGTGTGCCGCGCGCCAACTACATGCCGTTCCCCTTTCAGATTCTGCACAGCGACAAGGCGGTTTTCTTCGCGTACGAATACGCCGGCGCGGTGCGCAACATCTATCTGACGGATCCCGGGCCGGCGCCGGTCGATTCGTGGATGGGGCAGTCATTCGGCACCTGGGATGGTGACACGCTGGTCGTCACCGTCACCGGCTTCAACGATCAGAGCTGGTTCGATCGCGCCGGCAATCATCACAGCGATCAGCTGAAGGTGGTTGAGCGGTACACGCCGTCGGGCCCGAATCACTTGTGGTACGAAGCGACGGTCGAGGATCCGCAGACGTTCAGCCGGCCGTGGAAGATCCGGATGCCGCTCTATCGGCACATCAATCCCGACGCGCGGCTCAACCAGTTCAAGTGCGTCGAGTTTGTCGAAGAGTTGATGTATGGCAAGTTCCGCAAGACACCGGTTCAGTAGTGGGCTTGAGGGCTTGGAGTTACCGATGAGAATCCTGACCGCACTTGCGTTTGCCGCGCTGGCCGCTACTTCGATAGTTGCCGAGCAGGCACCATCGAAAACCGCGAAGCCGTTTTCGATGCCGCGGACGGCGGATGGCAAGCCGGATCTGCAGGGTATCTGGAGTAACGCGACGATCACGCCGCTCGAGCGGCCGGCGAACCTCAAGGACCTGGTGCTCAGCGAAGAGGAAGCGGCGCGGATGGAGAAGGCGACCGTCGATCGCCGCGACGAGCGCAACCAGCCGAGCGACCCGAACCGGCCGGCGCCGCCGAAAGGCGGCGATGGATCGACCGGTGCCGCGGGCAACGTCGGCGGCTACAACAACTTCTGGCTCGATCCGGGTGAGCGCGTCGCGCGGGTCGACGGCATGCCGCGCAGCTCGCTCGTCATCGATCCGCCGAACGGCCGTGTGCCGGCGCTGACCGCCGAGGCGCGCGCGCGTGGCCAGCAGCGCATGAAGATGCTGGCGGGCCGCGGCCAGTACGATCATCCCGAGTTCCGGCCGCTGGCGGAACGCTGCCTGCTGTCGTTCGGCCCGACCACGCCGCTCGTGCCAAATTACTTCTACAACAACAATATCCAGATCGTGCAGACGCCGGACCACCTGATGATCCTGATGGAAATGGTCCACGACGCGCGGATCGTCCGGATCGGCGGCACGCACCTGCCCAAGCACATCCGGCCGTGGATGGGCGACTCGATCGGCCGCTGGGAAAGCGACACGCTGGTGGTGGAAACCACCAACTTCCCGCCACAGCAGCAGTTTCGCGGCGCGTCCGCGAACCTCAAGGTCACCGAGCGCTTCCGTCGCGCGGACGCCGCCACCATCAACTACCGCTTTACGGTTGAGGATCCGACCACCTTCACGGCGCCCTGGACGGGAGAGATTCCCTTCCGGGCCATGGACGAGTTAATCTACGAGTACGCGTGCCACGAGGGAAACTATGCCCTGGCGAATGTGCTCAGCGGCGCGCGGAATGAAGAGAAACGCCTAGGGACCAAACAATGAGCCGCCTTCGCGCCTCCGGCGCTTCGGCGAGCCAGGCTGGAACATCGACTATGACCAAACGCCACACGTTCATTGCGTTCTTCGTTGCCGCCGGCCTGCTGGTTGCGGGTCGCACGGTGATTGCCCACCACGCGTTTGGCGCCGAGTTCGATCCGAACGCACCGATCCGCCTGCAGGGGAAGGTGATCCGCCTCGAATGGGTGAACCCGCACACGTGGATTCACGTCGAGATCGTCAAGGACGGCAAGCCCGAGGTGTGGATGGTCGAGGGCGGCACGCCGAACACGCTGCTGCGCCGCGGCATCACCAAGCAGACCGTGGCGATCGGCACCGAAATCATCGTCGATGGCTACCAGACGAAGGACCATTCGCTGAAGCGCGCGAACGGCCGCGACGTCACCTTCACGGATGGCCGCAAGTTGTTCATGGGTTCGTCGGGCACCGGCGCGCCGAAGGACGGCGCCGACCCGACCGAAGGCGGCAAGCCGCCGGTGAAGAAGCCAGGCGGGCGTTAGGATCTCAGATCTTAGATCTCGGATTGATGATCAATGGCTGATTGAAGATGGTTTGATTGAAAATGCTTAGCCATCGGACATCTGCCATTGATCATCAATCAGAGATCTGAGATCGACAAGCATCAAGAGAAGCCGATCCAGCGGCCGGCAGCGGCCACTGTGAGCCACAGCGCAATCGACAGCGCGCCGACCAGGGCCTGGCGGCGCGCTGTGTTACGTACGGACTCCGCCAGCACGCGCGGCCGGATCGTGAATGCGAACAGGATGGCGATCGGCAGCATCGAGATCTTCAGCCAGAACGAATCGCTGTAGTACAGCTTGATCGGCTCCGACAGGAACAGCGGCACGCCGGTGGCGATCAAGCCTACGATCGCGACGATCATCCACGGGCGCGCGCCGTGCCACAGTTCGAGCGGCGTGCGGTGCGTGAGCCCGGTACCGAGGAGACGCAAGTCGACGATCAGCACCGTGCCGCCCAGCACCGACAGCGCCAGCAGGTGCACCGCCTCGATTACCGGGAACAGCCACAGCGAGCCGATCACGGCGCGTCCGAGCCAGAGCGTTTCACACCACTCGAAGAAGGGCAGCAGCATCGGTGTCTAATCAGTGTTTAATCGGTGGCCACGCAGCCGGCAAACCAGTTGACCAACGCCGGTTGCGGCTGGATGTCGCAGTCGAACCAGTTGTAGGCAATGAAGCGTCCGGCGACGATGATGCCGCTCCACAAAATCAGCGACGCCAGGCCGGCCCGCCGCGCGGTCCACGGCAGCCTGGCATCGGTATCCCAGGCCGCGACCGTCGGATAGACGCGGTAGTGGAAGTAGGCGATGTTGATGGCCGCCAGGACCAGCATGATCATCTTGGCGCGGAACCACACGCTTTGGTAAGTGCGCACCGGTATGGCGTAGAACAGCAGCACGCCCGTGAACACCATGATCGCGAAGCCGGCGCGGGCCCACGGCAGGATCCGGTCCACCATCTCCGAGACTTTCACTTGCGTCAACGCCAAGCCCAGCAGCCGCAGATCGAGCATCACGGTCAGGCCGACGAACAAAAATAGAAACAGCACATGAGACGACTCGACGAGCGGGTACATGTAGAGCGACTCGCGGAGCGCCGTGCTGTTTTCGGTGGCCATCAGCCACTCGCAGAACGCGAGCAACGACACGCTAGAAGGTCCTCTGTGTCATCGGTGCCATCTGCGGCTTACGGCCGCGGTGCCAGGTTGAGCGCGAATTGGCTATGGCAACTCGTGCAGACGTCGTAAATGTCGCCGCCGATCGTGAACAGCGCGTCCTTGTCTTTCGCGTCGATGGCCTTGATGGCGCGGTTGCTGGCCTCGATCAGCTGGCGCGACTCGGCGATCCACTCCGCGGAGCCGCCGGAGCGGGACGGCAGCATCAACAGATTGCCGGATTCGGCCAGTTGGATCGCACCGGCGCGCACGCCCGCCCATTCATCGTCGGTCGCCGGCGCCTTTTCGAAGGTCCCGTCCACGGTCATGATCGTGCCGACCGATTCCCAGATCGTATCCGCGGCCGGGTCGAGCACGTTCAGCATCAGATCCTTCATGTTGGCCGTGGTCTGAAACGGGGGCATCGGTGGTGCCGGCGGCGCCGACGAACACGCGCCCAGTGACAACCACACCAGTGGCAGCAGCCACGCAGATCTTCGCATTGCGGGAATCTTACAATGACTCAGAGCGGGAGCTCGGTGGCGGCCGGCCCGGGGCGGGCGACGAACCAATCCACCATGCCGAGGTGCGGCACGCGGCTGGCGTAGGCCCGCACCCACGCGTCGCCGAACGGCTGCGCGTCGGCGGCCGGCACGGCGGCCCAGACGCTGCCGCCAAACCCGGCGCCGAAACTGCTCGACGCGAACGCGCCAATCTCGCGGGCGAGCCCGGCGAGCGCCACCGTCTCGGGAATCTGGTTGCCCAGCAGCTCGTCCGCTTCGCGCTGCGATTGGGCGGCGAGCTCGCCCAGGGCCTGCCGATCCGCGTTGCGGAACGCCATGGCCGCGCGGGGCGCGCGGGCCGTCTCGTTGATGAAATGCCGCAGGCGCCGGCGCAGATCCTCGGCGCTGAACAGATCATCTCCCTGGATCCATTTTTCGAGCTGCAGCGACGCGCGCGGGCCGCTGGCCAACGCGGCCGCCAGCGACGGCGCCCGTTCTCCCGCCCCGCGGTTCCAGATCGCATGCAAGGCACGCACGCCGTTCGAGGCGCGGTTGTAGCGATCCTTCACCGAGTCGGCCTTGTCGGCCTGGACGCCGCTCGACGCGATCACGAACGTCCAATCCGCCGGCATGCGCGTGTCGCCGAACGGCGTCACCGGCACGAAGCGGAACAGGCTGACGTGATCGGTCTGGCACGCCAGAATCGCCGTGTGATCCTGGCTGCCGCCGTGCGTGCCGACGCCGGCCGATCCCGGGAGTCCGGGAAAGTCGAGCCCGTTCTCGACGCATCCCAGGTACCACGCGAGATCGTGCGTGCGCCGCAAATGACTTTGCCATTCGGGACGCTCGCGAAGGTTGGCGCGCGTGATCAGGGCAAGCGCGATCCCGACCGTCAGCGCGCTCGAGCTGCTCATGCCGGAGGCGCGCGGCAGGTCGCTGGCAATCGCGATGTTGGCGCCGAGATCGCACTCCGGAAAATTGACGTAAAAGCGATGCGCAACCACGTGCACGTAGCGCTGAATGCCGCGATAGTGCGCCGGGGCCTCGGTCGAGGGATCGACCTCGATCACCTGGCCGTCGAAAATGTCGCCGACCCGGACGATGCCGTCGGCGCGAGGGCGCGCGGCGAGCGCAATGCCCCGCGGGACGGCCGCCAGCAGCGAATGTCCGCCCGCGTAATCGGTGTGCTTGCCAAACACTTCGATCCGCCCGGGCGTGAAGCGCTTCCACTGCGCGGGACCGTCGAGAATCGGCGCCGCCAGCGCGTCGAGCTGGGCGAACAGGCCGGCGCGCGACGCCGCGTCGGCCGGTGCCATGCCCAGCGAGATGAAATGATCGGTGACGGCCGACTGCTCCCGAATCATGGTCGCGCTTCCTGCCCTTCGAGCCGGGCGTTCACGAGCGCCACATCGCTCGGCCGCGACAAATCTAGCACGGCGCCTGCCGCCGGCACGGCGCGGAACCTGACGCCGCGCGTCACGGCGAGACCCACCGCCTCCGGTAATTCATATTCACCGCGCGTCGACAGCGGCACATCACGGCACGCGTCGAAGATGCGCTCGTCAAAGCGCCACACGTTCATGCTGATCAACGCCGAGGGTCCCGCCGCGTCGTGATACTCGCTGCCCGGCTTCTCGACGATGCGGGTCAGGAAGCCCTGTGGGTCGACCTCGATGGCCGCAAAGCTGGTGACCCGATCGGGAGGGAAGCCGCTGTCGTGCACCAGCGAGTCGCGTTGGTAGGCGGGCAGGCCCGGGCCGTCAAGCTCGACGAGCGATCGCAGCACGGATGCAGGATACAAGTTATCGGAGTTGAGCACGAGGAACGGATCGCGACCGGCGAAGGCGTGGGCCGCCTGCACCGCGCGGGCGGTGCCGTTGGCGATCGCCTGCACGCGGTAGCTGAGCCGCAGCCGCCCGGGGCGGCCGGGGCCTTCGTAGTACTCGCGGATCGCCGAATGATCCGGCGCCACCACGACGCACACCTCGCGACAGCCGGCGTCGGCGAGGGCGCTCAGCACGAAATCGAGAAACGGCCGCGGATGGCCGCCTGCCCCGAACGCAGTCGAGGGGTTGCCGATCGGCATCATGCCCTTCGCTCCGGCCGCGGCCGCCGCGGCCTGCGTGGCCGTCAGCCCCGTCGCGTCCGCCGGTGCCTTCATGCGGCTGCCCAGCCCGCGGGCCAGAAGGACGGCCTTCATGTCGATCAATGCTACAGTGCCCGCGGATAATCCGCCTCCGCTAAAGAAGTCCGCCTTCGCTCAGGTTTTGATTCGCCTGAGCTTCGGCGGCTCATGAGGGCACCATGACACGAGCTTCATTGGCGATCGCCATCTCGGCCGCAATTCTGGCACTAACCCTCAACGCACAAACGCCTCAGCAGCAGCCACCACCGAAGCCCGCGCCCGCGGCGGCGGACCCATACGCGAACAACCCGAATGCGGGGACGTCGAAATTTCCGCTCGCCGCCCCCGCCGGCCGCGACAGCGGCGCGAAGCAGAACGCGCCGCCCGACGCCGTCAATAAGGGTGTCTTCGATCCGGCGACCTGGACATACGGTCCGGCGTTCAATGCGCCGGCCGGCTCGAAGATCTGGAACCCCGCGAAGTTGAAACTGCAGCAGGGCGGCACAGTCACCGGTGGGACGCTCTTCGCCGCGACCGATCCCTCCACGTATTGCGCGATGGCCAACGCGGGTTACGACTTCATCTGGACCGAAATGCAGCACGGCCAGACCGACTGGAACCAGGCCGCGCGCATGTGGCGGACCTGCCCGCACGCGCGCGCGGTGCCCGGCGCGCGCGTGGCCTACACCGACGAGAGAGAGATTCAACACGCGCTCGACGCCGGTGCGCTGGTGATTGTCGTGCCCACTGTTGATACGGTGGCCGAAGCGATCCAGGCGCGCGACTGGGTCTACTTTCCGCCGCTCGGGCGGCGCAGCAACGGCGGCGGCCAGGCCTTCGATGCGGCCATGTGGGGCGGCGTGCCCGGCGGCTATCGCGCCACCGCGAATGACAACATCATCCTGGTGTTGATGATCGAAACGCTCGAAGGCGTGAAGAATGCCGACGAGATTGCCAAGGTGCCTGGCGTCAGCGCGATTTTCGCGGCGAGCGGCGATCTCGGTAACTTCTCGGGCTATGGCCGGGGGACGCCGGACTACGAACGCGCGATCAACATCGTGCACGACGCGGCGATCAAAGCCGGCGTGCGCTTATGCGGACCGTTCGCGTGGCGCGATCGCCCGGACTTCACGTGTTTCCAGGCGGGGAGCGAAACGGCGGCCATCGCACGCGGTGTCGCCGCGGAACTCGGGAATCTGGCGAATACGCAGGGGCAGCCGGAGGTGGGGCCTTTCGCGAAAAAGCCCTGAAGCTACTGATCTATTGATCTGTTGACCTGTTCCCCCGAAGCCGTTGACCTGGTGAGCCACCAGATCAACAGCTCAAGAGATCAACAGATCAACAGATTCTCAACCTGGGCGGCCATCGAGCGTCACATAGGTCCGCACGTTCAGTTCCTCGAACGCATGCGCGGTGGGTAGCGGCGGGGTCAATCGCATCCGCACGCCGCTCATGTAGAACGGAATGACGCCCACCCAAGCTGAGCCATCGTAAGTGTCGATTTCGAGCGGCGCGGGAATCAGCGGCCGCAGATCGGTGATCGGGCAGCGCCAATGCGCAAACAGCAAATGGTGCCATCGCTGCACCATCACCCACGGACCAGCCGGCCGGGTCATGGGCACGGGACCTGCAAGGTAATTGCCCATGATGAAAATGTCATCGAGAACAGTATGGGCCTGCATTGCGCTGGCCGCCGGCGCCGGTTTGGCCGCCATGTGGTTGCCGCAGGGCCGAGCCCTCCGTTCCCGCCGGCGCGAGGAGCTCGAGTCGAGCGTGGACGATGCCCTGGACGACTCGTTCCCGGCCAGCGATCCGCCGTCGTTCTCGGCACCGGCGTCGACGCAGGCACGTCCGTTGCCGCTCCGCTGAGACTGGGCGAGCTACGACTCGTGTAACCAACCGTGGAGGAGGGCGTAGCGGACGATGTCGATGCGGCCGCGCATGTTCAGTTTCCGCATGCCATTCGCCTTATGCGCCTCGACCGTCTTCACGCTCAGGTCCAATCGCGAAGCGATTTCCTTGTTCGTATTGCCCCACGCGATCAGTCGCAATACTTCCGTTTCTCGCGGGCTGAGCGGCGTGGTCGGCTCCGGTCGCGGCGAGGCGGCCTTGGCATAGTTGCCGACGACCGGCGCCGTCATCGACGAATCCAAGTACTTGCCGCCGGTCGCGACGGATCGAATGGCGTGCAACAACTCGGCAGGCTGGCTTTGCTTGAGCACATAGCCCGCGGCGCCGGCGCGCAGCAATTGCTGCAGATAACTGCTGTCGGCATGCCGGGTGAGCGTAAGGACCTTCGAGGACGGGCACTTCTCGGTGAGCTGCACGGTGGCAGCGAGGCCGTTCAGCCCCGGCATCGAGATGTCCATGATCACCACGTCGGGCGTCGTGCGTTCGGCCTGCGTGATCGCTTCGCGGCCATCGCCGGCCGTAGCCACCACCTGCATGTCAGGTTGGGCATTGAGGATCATGCGTAGTCCTTCACGCACGGTCTCGTGATCGTCGGCGAGGAGAATGCGAAGTTTGGCAGTCATATGTATTGTGGCCCGCCCTTCCGACCGCGAGAACCGTACCACGTTCTTGGGGCGCCGGCGTGAGGAAAACGCCGCAACTCGAAACCGCGTATTATGTTTCGCCAGCGCCGATTTGGCCGAGCTGAGGAGAACGATTGTATGCGCCTTCATACCGTGACTGCTGTGGTCGTGCTGGCCGCGGCTGTTGCCTGTTCGAGCCCGGATCGCGCCAGGCGCATGTCGCCAACGGCACCCACGGCTGACACTACCGTTGGCACGGGGCCCATGGGCTTGGGGGGAATCTCCGGCCCAATGGACGTGCTGTTTCCCAGCCGTGCTGACGCATTCGAATTCCGGAACCAGCTCGAGACCAAGTACCAGACCGGCCTCAGTCGTTCCGCGAGCATGACCAGCGTCGATCGCGAAGGGGAAGTGGTGTGGGTGCAGGAATACATCCGTTATCGCGTCAACGGCTGCGATCATCCAACCGCCACCGCGCGCGTGATGACGCAAATCGACGGCAACCCACCGGGCGGCATCTGTGCCGAGAATCGCGACTTCGTGATCCTGTTTCCGCCGCGCGATCAGATCCTGGATTTCCGGCTCCAGCTGGAGACCAAGTACCTGCAGTCTCTGGCGCGCGGCCCGGCGCCGACCTTCGTCGATATCGAAGGCAGCGTCATTTGGACGCAGGAATACCTGCGCTACCGCGTCAATGAATGCGATCACAACTCCGCCGTGCAAAAGGTAATGGCGCAGATCGACGGCGGCGCCGTGCCGGACACCTGCGTGCCGGCGTGCCGCTATCGCGCCGCCCCGGGCGACCGCGAGCTCAGCGACGGCCAGCAAACCAACTCCTTCAACCTCGTCGGCGAGCCGGGTGGCTGCGCGTGGACCGCGTCGAGCGACGCGTCGTGGCTGACGTTCTCGCCGGATCTGACCTCTGGCACCAACGGCGTGACCATTCCGTACACCGTGTTGCAGAACGTCTCCGGTGGCCCGCGCACCGGTCGAATCCGCTTTGCCTGGGCCGGCGGCGGCGGTTCGCACACCATCTATCAGGCCGGCAGCGCGCTCATCAGCACGTTCACGATGACGGATCCGTTCCGCTCAGGCAGCACGACGAGCACTGAATGCCACTTCCGCAGCACGGCCACGCCGTGCACGTTCACGGCGACGGATAATTTTCCTGGCGGCAACAACGCGTACACGTGGACGGCAACCTACTTCTACGGCACGCAGAAAACCACGACGCAGACCAGCGCGTCGAATCAGTTCACCATCACCGACGCGTGCGGAGGTACCGATTCAACGGCCACGGGCAATCACGGCGATTTAACCGTGACCGTGACGATTACCGACAGCGCCGGCAATTCGCAGACCATCACGTCCGGCCAAGGCATGCAGCCGGCCTTGTCGATCGTGCGTTTTACCTGCTGACGTTTGTGAAGACGGAAGGCAGAAGGATTTCCTTCTGCCTTTTGCCTTCCGCCTTATTTCTTCGGCGCCGGCCCCGCCAGCCGCAATTGGTTCCCGTCCGGATCTCTGAACCCCGCGAGCGCCACCTTTCCCGGGATGATCTGCGTGGGCCCGGTGAACACCACGCCGCGAGACTCGAGTAACTTGCGCGCCGCCATGACGTCCACGACGCTGAAGTTGATGACCACGGCGCCGGTGCCTTTCTGCGTGGAGCCTTCACCGAGACCGAGCTGCAGCCCCGGCACGTTGGTGTCCACGTGCGCGAATTTCAGGTCGTCGCGCCGTTCGACCGTCTTGAATCCCAACACCTGCTCGTAGAATGCGATCGACTTGTCGAGACTCGAAACACTGAGCTGCACCACCACGGACCGGCGGTAGTAAGGTCCGTCACTCTGTGCACTCACGGCAACGGTCGACAACAACACGATTGCGGCAATCTTCCCCATCAACACCTCCGAGACTGGGTGCGGCGGGCGGGCCATTTCGTTGCATGCCGCACCCAGGCTCGTCCTGAGCGAGAATTTCTTGGGCGCAGCCCAAGAAATTCGAGCCGAAGGACGCAACCTTCGCGCCTGCCGGACGCACTCATTTGGACCGATGATCGACGCCGAGCTGCTGGAGGCCTTTTCCAGGGAACGATCGGATCGGACGTTTCTTCCGCTCTACGATCGCCACGGGGCGGCGATGTATGCGCTGGCGTATCGATTGCTGGGCGGGCGTGAGGCCGACGCGGCCGACGCGCTGCAGGAAGCCTGGCTGCGCGCGATTCCCCGGTTGGAAAGCTTCCGGCGCGAATCGTCGCTGCGCACCTGGCTGTGCGGCTTCATCGTCAACTGCTGCCGCGAGCGTTTCCGCGGGCCGCTGTTCGAGGAACTTTCCGACGAACTCTCCGTGTCCTCCGTCCGCAGTAGCGATCTCCGTGTCCTCGGAACGATCGACCTGGAGAGGGCGCTCGCGTCTTTACCCCCCGGCGCCCGCACGGTAGTGATCCTCCACGACATCGAGGGCTATACGCATCGTGAGATCGCCACGGCGTTGGGGATCGACGAGGGGACATCGAAGAGCCAGTTGTCGCGCGGCCGCGACGCGTTGCGTCGCCGGCTGAATCCGCGGCCGGTCACGTGAGGGAATCATGAATCATCCGTCCGACCCTGATGACGATCTGGCGGCCGCACTGCAGCGGCTGCCACGCGAGATGCCGCCGCCGGACCACGTGCGCGCGAACCTGCGGTCGAACCTTCGGGCGAACCCCCGTGCGCATCTTTGGCGAGTGGCCGTCGCCGCATCGTTGATCGCGCTGGCGTTCGCGGCCGGCCGCATCACCGCGCCCCGCGTGGCCGGGCCGGCCCCCGACGGCCAGAAGTTCGCGTTCCTCTTGTACGGGGGCCCGACCGGTGGCGGCGACGATCGCGCCGCCGAATATGGGGCCTGGGCGGTTGAGGCGCGGCGGCAGGGAAGGCCGGTGTCCGGCGAGCGGCTGGCCGACGCGGCGTGGGTGGCCGGCTCAGCGGTGAACGATCCGTTGCCGCTTCGAGGCTTTTTCATCGTCCGGGCGCGGGATTCGGCGGAAGCCCTCGCCCTCGCGCGGCGCCACCCGCACGCCAAGGACGGCACGGTAGTGGTCCGGCCGATTGATACGCCTTGAAATACCCCCGAGGACACGGAGGAGTACGGAGCACGCGGAGCGCTCCGTGCCCTCCGTCCGTTCTCCGTGCTCTCGGAGCCATTTTTCGGTTAGTATTCCCGCGTGAGGTTACACACATGTCGCAGCTGCATGGATTGAACCGCCGCGCGTTCTTACGAAACGCCGGCCTGACCGCACTCGCCGGCGCCGCCGCCGGACACCCGCTGACCGCCGCAGAATCCGCCGCCGCTTTTCAGGTTCCCTCCAACGGCACCTTTGATTTCGACACCATCTACAACCGATTCGGCACCGATTCGGTCAAGTTCGACCAGCAGATCCGCGTCTACGGGAAAGACAGCGTGCAGGTCGGCATGGGCATCGCCGACATCGACTTCAAGGCCGCTCCGCCAATCACCAAGGCGATCAACGAGCGGGTCAAGCACGAGAACTGGGGCTATATCGACATGGGCAAGTGGACGCCCAAGGTCACCGAAGCCGTCGCGGCCTGGAACAAGCGACGGTACGGGGTGACGATCGATCCCGCGAGCATGCAGATTTCCGCCGGCGTGCACCCGGCGTTGATTGCCGCGCTCAAGGCGTTCTCGCCGCCCGGCTCGAAGGTGCTGCTGACGACGCCGACCTATAACGGCTTCTATTCGGACCTGCGCGAGTCGCAGACCATTGCCGAAGAGAGCCCGATGAAGTTCGTCAACGGCGCGTTCCAGATGGACTTCGACGACTTCGAGCGCCGCATCAGCATCGACACGCACTCGTTCATCCTGTGCAACCCGCAGAACCCGACCGGCAACTGCTGGTCGGCCGACGACCTGCTGCGGATCGGCGAGATCTGCCTGAAGCACCGCGTGGTGGTGCTCGCCGACGAAATCCACTGCGACTGGGTGGGCAAGAACCAGAAGTACACGCCGTTCGCGAGCCTGGGCAACAAGGCGGTGGTCGACAACAGCCTCACGTTCAAGGCCGCGAGCAAGTCGTTCGGCCTTGCCGCGCACAAGGTGGCGTGGTTCTACTCGACGAACCCGGCGCTGATGGTGCGCGTCGACCCGCATCATCGCGCCGACCTGAACACGCTCGGCCTGGTCGCCAACCACGCCGCCATCACCGAAGGCGAAGAGTGGCTGCGCCAGGCGAACGCCTACGTCGACGCGAATCACGAGCTGGTCGTGAACTTCGTCAACGACAAGATCGCGCCGATGATCAAAGTGCACCGCGCCCAAGGCACCTACCTGACCTGGCTCGACGTGACCGGCGTGGCCGAGAAGATCAATTCGAAGAAGCTGGCCGAGGACTACAACCGCACCAAGGCCGCCAACGCGCCGAAGCTCACGCCCGAGCAGATGGTGGAGCGCTACTTTGTGAAGACGGCGAAGGTGCACCTGAATCAGGGCGCCTCGTACGGCAAGGGCGGCGAAAACCACATGCGCATGAACATCGGCACGTCGCGCAAGCTGGTTGAGCTCGCCCTGAACAACCTCGCCGCGGCCTGCAGGAATCCTGTCGCAACGAATCTGTTCTAGTCCGTGCAAGCTCACTTGCCCTGAGCGAAATGGTGGCGCCGCGAGGCGCCACCATTGAGTCGAAGGAATCTCGTCATAACCACCAACCTGAGGTAATCTGCGGCTCGGATGAGTGATAGGGCCGATCCGTCAAAGGGTCGAGCGCGTCGAGTTCGAAAAAATCTCCGGCAAGGCCTCGCGCTCGCGTGGGCCGCGTCTCCCCAGTCGCTGGTTCGATACTCGCTGCTCGGCATGTTCAGCGCGGCCATGCCGCCGATTGCCGTCTATCTCGGCGCGGTGCTGGTCAATCGCATCGCGGAGGCGCGCCTGCAGGCCTTGCGCTGGCAGGACCTGCTGCCGATCATCCTCGGGCTGTGGGCGGCCACCGGCGTGCAGCGCGCGATCGGCGCCTACATGGGGTACGGCCGCAACCTGTTCGTGCGGCGGGTGCAGCTCGAAGCCGAGCGCCGGCTGCTGGAACAAGCGTCCAAGGTCGACCTCGGGCACTTCGACAACTCCGACTGGCACGATCGGCTGGCGCGCGCCAAGCGCGACGTCTCGTGGCGGCCCGGGGATCTGACCTGGTCGGTGCTGGGCCTCTCGGGGCAATATCATCACCATCGTGTTGATGGCGGGCCTGCTCGCCAGCCTGCACTGGGTGCTCGTGTTCCTCGCGCTGATGGCGGCCGTCCTGTCGCTCGTGCTCGAGCGACGCGTCACCGCGCGGCTCTACGAGTTCTTCTACAAGGAGACGCCCGAGGAACGCGAGCGCGAATACCTGGGCGATCTGCTCGTGCAGCCGCGGACCACGAAAGAGATCCGTGCCTACGTGCTCGCCGATTACCTGCTCGGCCGCCATCGCGATCGATCGGAGGAGTTGTACCGGCAGCGTGAGCTGATGTACCGATCGGGCACGCGCGTGTCGATGCTGACCGGCCTGGTCACCGGCACGGCGCTGGCACTCGCGTATCTATTCGTGGCCATCGAAGGCGTGAACGGCTCAATCGATCCCGGCGGCGTGGTGCTGGTGATCGGCGCCTTCACTTCGGTGTCGGCGACGCTGGGCAACATCTCCAGCACCTTTGTGGCCGTCGATCAGCACACCACGTTTCTCGAGGACTACTTTTCGTTCCTGGCCGTCGGCCGGCTCATCCCGGTCCCGGAACGGCCTCGCGAGGTGCCGAAGACGTTCGAGGCCGGCATCGAGTTCGACAATGTGACATTTACCTATCCGGGCGGCACCGAACCCGCGGTGAAGGATCTCAGCCTGCACATTCGCGGCGGCGAGCTGATCGCCCTGGTCGGCGAGAACGGCGCCGGCAAGAGCACGCTGATCAAGCTGCTGCTGCGTTTCTACGATCCCGCGCACGGCGCCATCCGGGGTGGCGGCGCCGATCTTCGCGAGCTCGATCCCGAATCGTGGCGCAGCCGCATCGGCGTGCTATTCCAGGATTTTGCGAGCTACGAGTTTTCCGTTCGCGAGAACGTGCAGATGGGCCGTCCCGGCGAGATTGCCGACGATCGCAAGGTGCTGAGCGCGCTCCAGGACGCGCGCAGCGACTGGCTGTTGAAGAAGATGCCCAAGGGCCTCGACGCGAAGGTGGGCCGGCTGTTCGAAGGCGGCCACGATCTGTCTGGCGGCGAATGGCAGCGCCTCGCCCTGGCGCGCATCATGTATCGCGATGCCGATATCTGGATCCTCGACGAGCCCACGGCGTCTCTTGATCCCGAGGCCGAGGCGGCGATCTTTGCCGAATTGAAAGAAATGCTGCGCGGCCGCATCGGCATCGTCATCTCGCACCGCTTCTCCACGGTGCGCATCGCCGACCGCATCGCGGTGATCGAAGACGGCAAGGTCAGCGAGTTGGGCACGCACGAAGAGCTCTTGAAGGCGCGCGGCCGGTACGCGCATTTGTTCGAACTCCAGGCGGCGGGCTACCGCTGAAAAAGGGTCAGGGACTGATGCGGCACGAGCTGATCGCTTTCGGCGAGGTCGACCCTGCCTCTCTCCAACAACTTGAACGTTGTCTCGACGCGTCAGGCGAATCGAGCCGAGGCGTGCTGTGTGCCGATCATCACAAGGGCTATTCGATGCCGATCGGCGGCGTCGTCGCATCCGATCGCGTCGTGATGCCGGCGGGTGTGGGCTACGACATCGG
>CAZEMI010000223.1:0-24216 GCA_964513235.1 uncultured Acidobacterium sp. | reverse complement strand
GTGCACTATCGCCGGGCATTGCAGCTTTCCCAGCCTGATGTCGATCTCGAGCACACGGTCGGTCAGATCCAGCACCAGGTGGAACCGGCCCGCACGGCGGCGCCGGCGCCGGCCGTGAGCGGTGCTCCAATCGAGGAACGCGTTGATTTCGATTCGCTCCTGGCCGAGCTCGGCCCGGCCACGCAGGCGCCCGCGCCGGTCGTGCCGCGCGACGCCCCGGTGCCCAGCGCCATCGGCGCGGTCGAACTTCGACCGGACGATCAGGATTCATTTGCGTTGATGGAGCGCCAGCTGCGCGAGCACGAGGAGCAGCGCCTCGTCGAAGAGCGCCAGGCGAGAGAGGCGGAGGCCGAGCAGCGCCGACGCGTGCTCGTCATGGAGGAGCTCGAACATTGGCTCGCCGCGATTGCCGCGGATCGCGGCCCTGAACAACCGCAGGCGTGATGCGCATTGCGCCCCCGGATCGACACCTCGCGCGACACGCGAGGCTGCGCGACGACCTGCGCGTGGCGTCGCTCGATGCACTCGTCATCACCTCGCTGCCAAACATCGCGTACCTGACTGGACTCTTCGCGTCCACCGCGGCGCTGGTGGTTTCCCCCGATCGGTTCGTGCTGATCGTCGATGGCCGCTACCTCGCCACTGCGAAGGCGCGCGCGCAGGAGATCGGCGGGGTCGAGATCGTCCGCGTGCCGACCAGCGGCAGCCAGGACGAAAGCATCGCCGCAGAAGTGCGCACTTTCGGGAACGGCCGGGTCGGGTTCGAGGCGGCCCACGTGAGCGTCAAGCAACACCAGGATCTCGCCGCGCGACTGACGGCGGCCGATGCCAAAATTGAAATGACGCCCACCGAAGGGTTGGTCGAGGCTTGGCGGGCCGTCAAGGACGACTGGGAGCTGGCGACGCTCCGGGAGGCCGGCGCCAAACTTTCCGATGCCGCTAAGTGTATAATCCCTAAAGCCTTAGCGGGACAGCGCGAACGCGAGGTGGCGTCCGGCATTGACGCCGCGCTCCGGCGCGTGGGGTTCGACAAGCCGGCGTTTGATACCATCGTCGCCGCCGGGCCGAACTCGGCGGTGCCACACTACCGGACCGGTGACCGCCCATTGGCGGTGGGCGACTTGGTTATTTTGGATTTTGGCGGCATGTTAGACGGCTATGCCGTGGACATGACGCGGACGATAGTGGTGGGAGGCGCCGGACCGCGTGAGCGGCGCCTGCTGGAACAGGTCGCCGAGGCGCAACAGGCGGCGTTTGACGCGGTGGCCGCCGGACGTGCCGCCACCGACATCGATTGCGCGGCGCGCGAGGTGCTCGAACGACACGGACTCGGTGAGGCCTTCAGTCATGGGACCGGACACGGGCTCGGTCTCGAAGTGCACGAACGACCGCGGCTCGCCAAGTATCGGCCGCAGTTGCCGATCGAGCCGCTGCAAGCCGGCATGGTATTTACGCTCGAACCCGGCGCCTATCTCGACGGGTGGGGCGGTGTTCGCATTGAAGATGATGTCGTGGTCACGTCACGGGGCGGCGAGTGGCTCACCGACGTGCCGCGATTGTGAAGACTGAGTGACGGATGACACTGGACGAGATTAAAGAGCTCATTGAATTTATCAAGGGCCACGAGCTCCTTGAATTCGAGCTGGAACAGGACGGCGTCAAGATCCGCATCAAGAGCGGCGGCAACCACCATCACGTGGTGGCGGCACCGCAGATGCCCGCGGCATTGCCGATCCTGGGTGCGGCTCCCGTCGCGGCACCCGCATCCGCGGCCGCTGGCGCAGCTGCGGCCGCTGACGCGGATACCGAAGAGGGCAGCGAGCTCTGCATCGTGAAGTCGCCGATCGTCGGCACTTTCTATCGCGCCGCCGAGCCGGGGGCGAAAGAGTTCGCGTCGGTGGGCGACACCGTCCGCAAGGGCCAGGTGCTCTGCATCATCGAAGCGATGAAGCTGATGAACGAGATCGACTCGGAGTACGACGGGGAAGTCACCAACATCTACGTCGAAAACGGCCAGGCGGTGCAGTACGGCGAGCGCCTGTTTGCCATCAAGCCTTCCAACTAACCAGTTATGTTCAAAAAGATCCTCGTCGCCAATCGTGGGGAGATCGCGTTGCGCGTCATCTTCGCGTGCCGCGAGCTGGGCATCAAGACCGTGGCCGTGTATTCGGAGGCCGACGAGAATTCGCTGCACGTCCGCTTTGCGGATGAAGACATCTGCATCGGGCCGGCGCGAAGCGCCGACAGCTATCTGAACGTGCCGGCGATCATCAGCGCCGCGGAAATCACCGGCGCCGATGCGCTGCATCCCGGGTATGGGTTCCTGTCGGAGAGCGCGTATCTCGCCGAAGTGTGCGAGGCGTGCCACATTCGTTTCATCGGTCCCGACCCGAGCGTGATCCGCCTGCTCGGCGACAAGGCCAAGGCGCGCCGCGCGATGAAGAAAGCCGGCGTGCCGATGCTGCCCGGCAGCGACGGCCCCGTCGAGAGCGAAGAGCGGGCGGCGAAGATCGCCCAGCAGATTGGCTATCCGGTGATCATCAAGGCGGTGGCCGGCGGCGGCGGCCGCGGCATGCGGATCGTGAAGACGCCCGCCGATCTGCCGCACGCGTTCAAGACCGCGCAGCGCGAAGCGGAATCGGCGTTCGGCGTCGGCGACGTCTATCTCGAGAAGTACCTCGAGTCGCCGCGGCACATCGAGTTCCAGATCATCGGCGATCACCACGGCAACGTCGTGCACCTCGGCGAGCGTGAATGTTCGATCCAGCGCCGGCACCAGAAGCTGCTGGAAGAATCGCCGTCGGTGGCGGTGTCCGAGAAGGTCCGCCGCAAGATGGGCGCGATGGTGGTCGACGCCGCGCGCGCGGTGCAATACACCAACGCCGGCACCTTCGAGTTCCTGATGGACGAGAAGGGCAGCGTCTACTTCATGGAAGTGAACACGCGCGTGCAGGTCGAGCATCCCGTCACCGAAATGGTGACCGGCATCGACATCGTCAAGGAGCAGATTCGGGTGGCGGCCGGGGCGCGGCTGGGCTTCAAGCAGAGCGAGGTCACGTTCACGGGCCACGCGATGGAATGCCGCATCAATGCCGAAGATCCGGAGACGTTCGTGCCGTCGCCGGGGATGATTCACGCGTTCAGCGTGCCGGGCGGGCCGGGCGTGCGCGTCGATACCGCGGCGCATTCGGAATGCGTGATTTCGCCGTACTACGATTCGATGATCGCGAAGATCATCGTGCACGGCCGCGATCGGCAGGAATCGATCGCCCGCATGCGGCGGACGCTGGAGATGTCGGTGGTCGAAGGGATCCGGACGACGATCCCGATGCACCTGAAGATCCTGAACGATCCGGATTTCGTGGCCGGGCGGCTCAGCACGCATTTCATGGAACGCTTTGCCCCCAAACCCAAGGCCTCCGCGCTCGCTGAATCCGCCTAGGCAGCTTCTCTTTGCCCCGCCTCCGGCGGGGCGGCTTTACGCGATCGTTGATGCCGACGTGTGTACGCGGGCCGGCCGTGCGCCGGTCGACGTGGCGTGCGCGTTTCTGGCCGGCGGGGCGCGATGGCTTCAGCTTCGCGCCAAGGCGATCGGCGGCGGCGCCTTTCTCGATCTTGCCAACGCGATTCTTCAAGACACCAACGCGGCGGGCGGCACGCTGATCATCAACGATCGCGCGGACATCGCCGCGCTCTCCGGCGCGCCAGGGCTGCACGTCGGCCAGGACGATCTCACGCCGGCCGATGCGCGGACGGTGATCGGTGTCGAGGCGATTCTCGGCCTCTCGACGCACACGCCGGAGCAGTGGGAGCGCGCGGTGAGGGAGCCGATCTCCTACATGGCGATCGGACCGGTCTTCGGCACCGGCACGAAGGACACCGGCTATCAGGCCATCGGTTTAGAGACGGTCAGGCGCGCCTCTGAGGCCGCGGCGCGTCAAGGGCTGCCGACCGTGGCGATCGGCGGCATCACGCTGGAGAACGCCGCGTCGGTCATCGCCGCGGGGGCCGCATCGGTGGCGGTGATCACCGATCTGTTGAAGGGCGATCCGGAGGTCCGTTGCCGGTCGTTCGTGCAAGCGCTGTCGTAATAACGCGCGCGCACCGCCGAAATGCACCAAAATCCGCGTATTTCCCGCCCTGTACCCATATAATCGCAGGGTTTGCCAGCCACCCGCCCCTCGTGTGAGGGACGGGTCCGCTTGTCCGCCGTAGCGCTCAGGCGCGGAGGCGGAACCACGTCCCACGGAGGCGGAATGGATTCGAATCTGTTCAAGACCAAGTCGATCGAGCAGCTCGTCGGCGACGTCGAACGTGGAGGCAAGGCGCTCAGGCGCAGCCTGTCGGCGCTTGACCTGACGCTGTTGGGCGTTGGCGCCATCATTGGCACGGGCATCTTCGTGCTGACGGGAACGGCCGCGGCCAACCAGGCCGGCCCGGCGATCACGCTGTCGTATCTCGCCGCCGGTCTTGCCTGCGCGTTTGCCGCGCTCTGCTACGCCGAATTCGCGTCGATGATTCCGATCGCGGGCAGCGCCTACACCTACGCCTACGCGACGCTGGGCGAGCTGGTGGCGTGGATGATCGGCTGGGACTTGATCCTCGAATACGCCGTCGGATCGATGACGGTGGCCATCGGCTGGAGCGGCTACATGCAGCGCCTGGCGTCGGGGTTCGGCTTGGAGTTGCCGATCGCCATCGGCGCGGCGCCGCCGGTCGGCATCATCAACCTGCCGGCGGTGATCATCGTACTGTTGATCATGATCCTGCTCGTGGTCGGCGTCCGCGAGTCGGCGCGCTTCAACGCGGTGATGGTGGCAATCAAGGTGGCCGCGGTGCTGTTCTTCCTGGCGGCCGGGGTCACCTACGTGGAGCCGGCGAACTGGCAGCCCTACGCGCCGTACGGATGGCCGGGCATCATGGCCGCGGCGGCCGTGGTCTTCTTCGCCTACATCGGCTTCGATGCGGTGTCGACGACGGCGGAAGAAGCGAAGAACCCGAAGCGCGACCTGCCGATTGGCATCATCGCGTCGCTGGTGATCTGCTCGGTGCTCTACCTCGCGGTGGGCGCGGTGTTGACCGGGATTGTGCCGGTGATTCAGTTCCGGGCCTCCGAGGCGGCGTTGCCCGGGATGCCGATGGTCCTGCAGGAGCAGTCGGTCCAGTTCCTCAACGCTCCGGTGGCCTATGCCTTGGCGTTCATCGGCCAGGGCTGGGCGGCCGGACTCGTCTCCGCCGGCGCGGTCGCCGGCATCACGTCGGTGCTGCTGGTGATGCTGATGAGCCAGCCGCGCATCTTTTTCTCGATGAGCCGCGATCGCCTGCTCCCGCAGGGCGTCAGCAAAGTGCATCCGCGATTCGGAACGCCGTATATCACGACCATCATTACCTGCGTGGTCGTCGCGCTGGTCGCGGGTCTCACCCAGATACAAACGGTCGGCGAGATGACGAGCATCGGCACGCTGTTCGCGTTCACCGTGGTGTGCGCCGCCGTGCTCGTGCTGCGGGCGAAGCGGCCCGACGCCAAGCGGCCGTTCCGCGTGCCGTTCGGCCCGTTGTTCCCGGTTCTCGGCATCCTGTCGTGCTCGTACCTGATGCTGAGCCTGCCGGTGCTGACCTGGGTCCGGTTCCTGGTGTGGCTGGACATCGGCATGATCATTTATTGGTCATACGGGCGCACGCACAGCCCGCTGGTCAACCAGGCGGAGTCCAATGCGCGGACGCCGATGCAATCGCTGGCCAACTTCATCACGACGTTTGGCTTGCTGCTGATCTTCAACGCCGGCTGCATCGCGATCCTCGGCTTCATGACCATGCTCGGCATGACCAACGAAACCACCGCGAAGTGGAGCGAGCTGGAGTCGCTCGGCCTGACCGTGACCGCTGAAGAAGCCGATGCGTTCGGCTTGCGCTTCCTGGTCGTCGCGATCGCCGTCTGGCTGGTGGGCTTCGGCTTGACGAAGGCTTCGGGAGAAAAAGGCTAGCAATGACGATGTTGCGATTGGTGATTGAGTGACGGTTGCCGATTGCCGATTGGTGATTGGCTGAATCGATGGCGGCAAGACGGTTGGACGGTGTGGCGTGGGCCGCTCGCATCCGAGAGGACCTAGCGCCACGCATCGCTGCGTACGTGCGGAGCCAGGGACGGCCACCTGGGTTGGCCGTCGTGCTGGCCGGGCAGAATCCCGCCTCGGAAGTCTACGTCCGCAACAAGATCAAGACCGTCGGCAACGCCGGCTGCCGAGCCGAGCTGTTTCGTCTCGACGACACGGCGACCCTGGGCGACGCGCTGGCCCTGGTGCGCAGGCTGAACGGAGACGAGGACACCGACGCCATTCTGGTGCAGTCTCCGCTACCGGAGGGCATGGGGAAGGACGCCGAGCAGCGCATCTTTGACGCGATCGATCCGGATAAAGACGTCGACGGCTTTCATCCGCGCAACGTCGGGCTGCTCGTGCAGAATCGTCCTGGGCTGGTGGCCTGCACACCGCTTGGCTGCATGGAACTGCTCGAGCGGGAGAGTATCCCGCTCAGGGGAAAGCAGGCCGTCGTGCTCGGCCGTAGCGACATCGTCGGCAAGCCCATGGCCATGCTGCTGCTGCACCGGGATGCCACCGTGACGGTCTGTCACTCGAAGACCGCCGGACTGGCGGGCCTGGCCCGGACGGCTGACGTGTTGGTGGCGGCCATTGGCCGGCCGGCCTTCGTGACGCGCGAATTCGTGAAGCCGGGGGCCACGGTGATCGACGTCGGCATCAACACGCTGACCACCGAAGCCGAGGTCGAACGGATCTTTCCCGAAGGCAGCCGTAAGCGCGTACAATTTTCGGCGAAGGGCAGCGTGCTGGTTGGAGACGTTCACCCCGAGGTCGAAGACGTCGCAGGCGCATGTACTCCCGTGCCGGGCGGCGTCGGTCCGCTTACCGTGGCCATGGTTCTGCGCAACACCGTGACCGCGGCGGAGCGTCGGGCCACCGGAAAGGCGGCGATGTGATTCGGAGGATTGCGCTGACGGGCGGCATTGCCACCGGCAAGAGCTATGTGGCCGCCAAGATCAAGGAAGCGGGCGTCCCGATGGTCGATGCGGACGTCCTGTCGAGGGAAGTGGTGGCGCCAGGAACGCCGGGCCTGTCGGCGGTCCGCAAGCGGTTTGGCCCGGACGCCGTCCGTCGCGACGGCACCATGGACCGCGTCCGCATCGCCCAGATTGTGTTCAAGGACAAGCGCGCCCGCCTCGACCTCGAAGCGATCATTCACCCCGCCGTGCAGCGCGCCATCGACGATTTCTTTGCCCAGCTCCCCAAGCGGACCCCGTTTGCGGTGGCCGACGTGCCGCTGCTGTTCGAGACCAAGCGCGACGGGCAGTTCCAATCGGTGGTGGTGGTGGCGTGCCCGCGCGAGCTCCAGCTGATGCGGCTGATGGAGCGCAACAAGATGTCGAAGGAAGACGCCGAACGACGGCTGAACGCGCAACTGCCGATCGATCAGAAAGTCAAGAAGGCCACGCACGTCATCCGCACGGATGGCACGTTCGAAGAGACCGATCAGCAGGTGGCGGAGCTGATCAAGAAGCTCTCAGCAAAGTAGGGGCGGGACTGTGGTCCCGCCCGCCAGGCTACATCTCCGACGTGTTCTCTTTCGCGGGCGCGATCCGTTCCTCCACGAACGTGTTCCACTCGTGGCAATGCGGGCATTGCCACAGCAGGTCCGTGCTGCGGTAGTGGCACTTCACGCACACGTGTGGATCGAGGAAGAACACCGACGAGCGCGCCGACTCGATGTAGCGCTGCACCAGATCGCGATTGAGGTCGAGCTTCAGCAGCACGTTCCACACCGCCTGGTGCACCGTGAGCCCATGCGGGTTCTGCTCGAGGGCCGCGAGCAGGAACTCGAAGGCCTCCGCATGGCGGTCCTTCTTGGCGAGATGACGGCCGAGCGCGAGCCGCGCGCGCCAGTCCTGTGGACTGGCGGCGATCAGGCGCACCAGGCGATCCTCCAACCGTTGCGGCTGCGCGTGTTGCCCGTAGAGCCGCTCGAGCCGATCGAAGGCCAGGTAGGCGCGATCGGGTGAGCGGGCCACCAGGCTGTCCCACGCCGCCTCGGCGCCGGCGGCGTCGCCCTGCACGAGGCGCACGTCGCCGAGATTCAGATAGGCGGGGATCGTGTCCGGATCCTGATCGATGGCCGCCTGGAAATGCCGGGCCGCCCGGCCGCGATCGCCGACACTCATCGCCTCGCTGCCGAGCGCGTTCTCGAGGAACCCGAGGATCGCCTGGTTGCGCGGCTGCGTATCGGGCCCGCTCAACGCCACCAGCTGCTTGCGGATGCGGTGGGCGTCGGCCCACTGGTGCTGTTCTTCGTGCAGCTTTTGCAGATAGAGCAGCGCGTACTGATTGGCCGGATCCATCTTCAGCACTTCGTTGAACGCTTCGAGCGCGCGGTCGACGAAGCCGCCGCGCTTGAAGTCGAGGCCGAGGCACAACAGGATGTAGGCGTGCTCGATCTTGGTGAGCTTCGGCTTCTGCAGCAGCGCCTGGTGCACCTGGATCGCGCGCGCCACCTGGCCTCGCTCGCGGTGCACGTTGCCGAGAATCAGGTGAATCTCGAGCGCGTCGCTATCCACCCGCGCCGCCTGGCTCAGCTCTTCGATCGCTAGGTCGATCTGGTTCGAGACCAGGAAGTTCAGGCCCAGCACATAGTGGTGCGACTCGCGCGCGCGGCGGCGATCGATCCACTTGCCGTCGCGCAGCTTGTAGCGTTCCCACGCCTTGCCGATCGCCAGCCCCAGCAGGAGCGCGACGAGCGCGGCAAGAAATGGCAGTGATTCCCCGAGATTCATCTGTGCCTTCTGTGGCCCTGGATTTTCTGCGCCTGCTGTGGCCCGGTTTTTGTGCGCCTGCTGTGGCCCTGGTTCTTCTGCGGCCTAGACCATCCCGGTCTTCCACAGGTCGTGCAGGTGCACGACGCCCTCGACCCGCCGCTCGGCATCAATGACGACAATCGACGTGATCTTGCGGTGTTCCATCAGCGCCAGCGCCTCGACGGCGAGCGTGGTCTGGGGAATCGCGACCGGATTGATCGTCATGACGTCGCGGGCGGTGAGGTCCTGGATGTTGGGGGTGGTGGCCATCTTGCGGCGCAGGTCGCCGTCGGTGATGATGCCCGCGAGCCGCCCGTCCTTTTCCACCACGGTGGTCATGCCGAGCTTCTTGCGCGACATCTCGTAGATCACGTCCCGCATCGCGGTATGCAGCTGCACCACCGGCAACGCCTCGCCGGCGTTCATGAGCTGCTCGACGCGCCTGAGCTTCTTGCCGAGCTTGCCGCCCGGGTGGAGGTTCGCAAAGTCCTCGGGCTTGAATCCCTTTTCGACCAGCACCGACATGGCGAGCGCATCCCCCAGCGCCAGCGCCGCGGTGGTGCTCGCGGTGGGCACGAGGTTCATCGGGCACGCTTCTTCCGACACGCTGCAGTCGAGCGCGACGTTGGCGGCCTGCGCCAGGGTGGACGCGACATCGCCGGTGAACGCGATCAACGGCGCGCCGATCCGCTTCAAGGTTTCCAGCACGCGCGTCAGTTCTTCGGTCTCGCCGCTATACGACATCGCGATCACGACATCGTCCGCCTGGATCACGCCAAGGTCGCCGTGCACGGCCTCGGCGGGATGCAGGAAAAAGGCCGGGGTGCCGGTGCTCGCCAGCGTGGCCGCGATCTTGCGGCAGACGATGCCCGACTTGCCCATGCCGGTCACGATGACGCGGCCCTTGCACTGGCAGATGAGCGTCACCGCCTGCGCGAAGCGGTGGTCGACGCGCTCGACCAGCGCGAGCACCGCGGCCGCTTCGGTCTGCAGGACCTTGCGGGCCAGCGTCAGATCAGGCATGTCGCACGATCTTATCAAGAGCGACGAGCCGTCGCAGGAGCGGCTCCAGGAGGTCGAGCCGCAGCGCGTTGGCGGCATCGCTCTTGGCGCGGCCCGGTTCCTCGTGCACTTCCATGAAGACACCGTCGACGCCGGCCGCCACGCCGGCCTGCGCCATCGGCTCGATATACTCGGCAAGACCGGCGGTGACGCCGTTGCCGGCGCCGGGTAGCTGCAGGCTGTGGGTGACGTCGAAGATCACGGGGTAGCCGAGCGCCCGCAACATCGGAAACGCGCGCGGGTCGACCACCAGGTTGTTGTAGCCGAACGACACGCCGCGCTCGGTGACGAGCACCCTGGTGTTGCCCGACTCCGTGACCTTCGCGATCACGTGCTTCATGTCCTTTGGCGCGAGGAACTGGCCCTTCTTGACGTTGACCACGCGCCCGGTCTTCGCCGCCGCCACGATCAGGTCCGTTTGCCGGGACAGAAAGGCTGGGATCTGCAGGACGTCTGCCACTTCCGCGGCGGGTGCGGCCTGTGAGGCGTCATGGATGTCGGTGAGAATCGGCAGGCCGGTGCGTGCCTTGACCTTGGCGAGCACCCGCAATCCTTCGATGAGACCAGGTCCGCGATAGGAGCCGATCGACGTGCGATTGGCTTTATCGAATGAGGCCTTGAACACCAGCGGCACCCCGACGTCCTTGGCGATGTCCGCCAGCGCGACGGCGGTATCGATGGCGTGCTGCGTGCCTTCGATGACGCATGGACCCAGGATGAAGGCGAGCGGATGCCCCGTGCCGAACACCACCGCGCCCGCCGCGACCGGCGTTACTGCCTGCATCTGATCAACGTCATCTGTGCCTTCCACCTTCGCGCTCCGCGCTACGGCGGACAAGTCTGTGGCCCTGGTCTTCTGCGGCCTAGCTGTCGGCCTTCGCGACGCGAACGGCCGAATGACCTTCCGCACCCGCTTTGTGGTGTTTCGCCGCCTCCACGAAGCTCGCAAACAGCGGATGCGGCTTCAGTGGCCGCGACTGGAACTCGGGATGGAACTGCACCGCGAGATACCACGGGTGGCCGGGCAGCTCCGCGATCTCGACGAACTTGCCGTCGGGCGATCGGCCTGAGATGCGCATGCCTTTCTCCGCGAGCGACGGCTCGTAGAGGCAATTGAACTCGAAGCGGTGGCGGTGGCGCTCGTGAATCAGGTCGGTGCCGTAGACCTTGCGCGCCAGCGATCCCGGCGCCAGCTCGCAGGCGTAGCGGCCCAGGCGCATCGTGCCGCCCAGATCGTCCACGCCGAGCAGGTCGCGCAGCTTGTAGATCACCTTGTGCGGCGCGGCCTCATTCACTTCCGTCGAATCGGCGCCGTCGAGGCCACACACGTTGCGCGCGTATTCGACGGTGGCCCACTGGAAGCCGTAGCAGATGCCGAAGAAGGGGATGCCGTGCGTGCGCGCGTGCTCCGCGGCCTTCATCATGCCGCGCGTGCCGCGCGAGCCGAACCCGCCCGGCACCAGGATGCCGACCGAGCCCTCGAGCAGCCGGGAGCCGCCCTCCTGCTCGAGCGCCTCCGACTCCACCCACTGGATGTTGATCCGCACGCGATTGGCAAAGCCGCCGTGATAGAGCGCCTCGTTGAGCGACTTGTAGGAATCCTCGTAGCCGGTGTACTTGCCGACCACGTGAATCGTGATCTCGTCCTCGGGGTTCTTGATGCGGTGCACGAGCTCTTCCCACGGCTGCATGCGGGACTCACTCGCCGGCAGGTGCAGGTACTTGAGAATCACCGCGTCGAGGCCTTCGTCCCTGAGTGAGAGCGGCACTTCGTAGATCGTCTGCACGTCCTTGGCCGTGATCACGGCCTCTTCGTTGACGTCGCAGAACAGCGCGATCTTCTGCTTGATGTCGCGGGGCAGGATGCGATCGGTGCGGCACAGCAGGATGTCGGGCTGAATACCGATCGATCGCAGGTCGCGCACGCTGTGCTGCGTGGGTTTGGTCTTGAGCTCGCCGGCGGCGCCGATGTAGGGCACCAGCGTGAGGTGCACATAGATGGTGTGGTCGCGTCCCACATCCTGGCGGAACTGGCGGATCGCTTCGAGGAAGGGCAGGCTCTCGATGTCGCCGACGGTGCCGCCGATCTCCACCAGCACCACGTCGGTATCACGCCCGGCCTGGCGGATGCAGTCCTTGATCTCGTCGGTAATGTGCGGAATGACCTGGACCGTGCGGCCGAGATAATCGCCGCGCCGCTCCTTGGTGATCACCGACATGTAGATCTTACCGGTGGTCCAGTTGCTGTTGCGCGTCGCGGTCATGCTCGTGAACCGCTCGTAGTGGCCCAGGTCCAGGTCGGTCTCCGCGCCATCGTCGGTCACGTAGACCTCGCCGTGCTGGTACGGGCTCATCGTGCCCGGGTCGACGTTGATGTACGGGTCGAACTTCTGCAGGCTCACGCGGTAGCCGTGGCCTTCGAGCAGGGCGCCGATCGAGGCCGCCGCGAGACCCTTGCCGAGCGACGACACGACGCCGCCGGTGACGAAGATGTATTTAGGCTGATGCGGGCGATTGTCCATGGTCATGTCTCGTCACGTCGCGGGCGAAGGCGGACCGTACCCGTTCAAGATCCGCCGGCGTATCGACGGCCATCGTCAGATGGGGGGTGTCGACGACGCGGATGCGGATGCCGTGGGCCAGGGCGCGAAGCTGCTCGAGCGATTCGATGAGCTCCAGCGGCACGGCGGGGAGCGCGGCTAATCGCAGCAGCGTGTCGCGCCGATACACGTAAAGGCCCATGTGTGCGCGGGCCGCTGAAGGCACAGAATTCACCAGGGCCGCAGACGTGTCCGCCGTAGCGCGAAGCGCGGAGGTGGAAAGCACAGAACTTGGAATTGGGGCACGGGAGAAATACAGAGCATCACCCGCAAGATTGGTGACAACTTTGACCACGTTCGGATTGTGGAATTCCTCGGCGTTGAGGAGGGGACGACTGACCGTGCTCATCTCGAGGGACGGGTCGGCGAGCATCGGCGCGACGGCCGCGTCGATCGTGTCCGGCTCGATCAACGGCTCGTCGCCTTGCAGGTTGACCACGGCACGGCAGGGGTGGGCGGCCACTACCTCCGCGATGCGGTCGGTGCCGCTGACATGGTCGGCGCGCGTCAAGACGGCGGTGCCGCCAAACGCGCGCACGGCGCTCGCGATGCGCTCGTCATCGGTCGCGACCAGCACCGCGCTCACCAGACGCGCCGCGGACGCGCGGCGAAACACGTGCTCGATCATCGAACGGCCGGCGATATTCGCGAGAATTTTTCCGGGGAGACGGGTGGAGTGGAACCTCGCGGGGATGACGGCGAGGACCGACGATTCAGTCAGCGTAAATGGCAGACGCTCGACCGAATTGGGGTGCACGACGAATCATACCACAGTGAAACTGGTAGAATTGACTCCAACGTACTGGTTATGAATACGCGAACGAGTCTGGGTCTCTTCGTCGTCACCGCGCTCGCCACGCGGTTGCTGGGTGGCGGCGGCACTCAGGAGGCCGACGTGCGCCAACCGACCGCGACGCCGCGTCCACCGGTGTCGGCGCCTTCTACGCAATTCACCCAACAGCTGCGCGAGCGCTTGAAAGCGCCAGTGACGCCGGAACGCGGCCGCAATCCGTTCGTCTACGGGACGCGTCATTCATCCGCCGCCGTCGGCCGCGAGGAACCGGCCGAGGTCGAGGCCGCGCCCGCGCCGCCGCCCGAGCCGCCGGCTCCGGTATTCAAGTTGTCGGGGATTGCCGCCAGTCAGCAGGACGGCGTCACGGTGCTGACCGCGATCGTGATCGACAACGGGACCCTGGTGTTGGCGAAGGCGGGTGATCAATTGTCGAACGGCCACAGCGTGGTTCGCGTCGACGAAATGTCGGTCACGCTGGTGGATTCGGCAGGCGTCACACAAACACTGCGCCTGCCGTGAATTCTCAGGGCTTGAGGGCTTGGGAATTAGTTCAAGCCAAGTCCCAAGTCCCAAGTCCCAAGTCCTCAGACTCTAACCAACCAGGCGTTTTTCAGTTGTTTCATCCCGCGAATTTCCGATAGCACGGGGTCGGGGATGGGCGTCGGCTCGTCGAGGTGCACGGCGCCCACCGCGCTTCCGCCTTCAACGCGGCCCAACGTGAAGTTGGCGATGTTGATGTTGTGCTTGCCCAGAATCGTGCCGAGCTGACCGACCACCCCCGGCTGGTCGTTGTTCTCGAAGAGCAGAATCGTTCCGGTGAGCGGCGCCTCGAACGGGACCCCGTCGAGCAGCACCAATCGCGGCCCCTGGCCCGGCACGACGGTGCCTTCGACGTACCGTTCGCCGCTGCTCGTGATCAGCTTCAGCGAGATCAGGCTGCGATAGCTGCGGGGGCGCGTGCTCGAGGACTCGATCAAGTCGATCCCGCGTGCCTTGGCCACGACCTTGGCGTTCACTTCGGTCACCGTGTCCGACAGGATGGTTTGAAACAACCCCGCCAGCGCGGCATTGAGAATCAGGGGATGCTGGCCGGTGGCGAGCTCGCCGTAATAGCGGACGCTCAGTGACTGAATCCGGGCTTCGCTCATTTGCCCAACCAGGCTGCCCAGTTGTTTGGCGAGCGTGGCGAACGGCTGCAGCTTCTGGAACTCCTCGGGCGGCACCGACGGGAAGTTGACGGCGTTACTGATCACGCCGGTCTTCAGGAAGTCGCGCAGCGCCGACGCGGTCTCGACGCCGACCAATTCCTGGCCTTCCTTCGTTGACGCGGCGATGTGCGGGCTGGCCACCACTTGCGGCAGCTGCTGCAGTGTGTGATCGGTGGTCGGCTCCGCGGTAAAGACGTCGAGCGCCGCGCCGCCGATGTGTCCCGACTTGATGGCCTCGGCCAGCGCCGCTTCGTCGATTAACTCGCCGCGTGCCGTATTAATCAGCTTGAGCCCTTTCTTGCATTTGGCCAAACGCCCGGCGTTGAAGGTGTGTTTTGTTTGCGACGTCGCCGGCATGTGCAGCGACAGGTAGTCGGCCCGCGCGCACAAATCGTCGAGCGACACCAGCTCGATGCCGAGCCCCTTGGCCACCGACGTGGCGATGAACGGATCGTGCGCGATCACGGTCATCTCAAACGCCTGCGCCCGCCGCGCCACTTCCTGGCCGATGCGCCCGAGCCCGGCGAGGCCGAGCACCTTGCCACGCACTTCCTCGCCAAGAAAGCTCTTCTTGTCCCACTTGCCCTGTTTCATCGACCAGTCGGCGGCGGGGAGCTTGCGGGCGAGCGACAGCAGCTGCGCCATGGCCAGCTCCGCCACGCTGATGCTGTTGGCGCCGGGCGCGTTCATCACCACGATGCCGCGCGCGCTGGCCGCATCGACGTTGACGTTGTCGACGCCGGTGCCGGCGCGGGCGATGGCGCGGAGCTTCGGCGCCCCGGCGATGATCTCGGCCGTGACCTTGGTGGCGCTGCGCACCACGAGCGCCTCCGCGTCCTTCAGATCGGCGATCAATTGTTCGGGGGTACGACCGGAACGTGCATCAACGGACCAGCCTTCGGCGCGGAGAAGGTCGACTGCGGTTTTGGGAAGGTCGTCAGCGATAACTATCAGCATTAGGGAGGAACCTTCGTCGGATCGAACGTCGAACGTACGTCGAACGAATATAATAGTGCGTTTGTGAACACGCGTACGCACCAAGGTTGGTGCAATCCGCTGATTTGTTCCCAAACACGAGCGTTACACGGTGTTCACCGGTGTTTTTCCACAAGGTTTTCCACAGAAATTGTGGAAGCGCCGGCATGTGGCAAAGGGAATCTGACCTAACGGAGTGAATGATGAATCGGAAAGTGACGGTCGTCGGTGGCGCGGGTAACGTGGGCGCAACGGTGGCGCGTGCGATCGCGCAAAGAGAGCTCGCTGACGTTGTTGTGATCGACATTGCAGATTCGAAAGCCGCCGGCGTCGCGCTTGACATTTACGAATCGTGCCCGATCGAAGGCTCCGCGGCGCGTGTGATCGGCGTCGGCACGAAAGACTTCGCCGAAAGCGCCAACTCCGACGTCGTCGTCATCACCTCCGGCATGCCGCGCAAGCCCGGCATGAGCCGCGACGACCTGCTGAACGTGAACTACAAGATCATGCAGGATGTCACGGTCGAAATCGTCAAGCATTCGCCCAACTGCATCATCGTTCCCGTGGCCAATCCGCTCGATGCCATGTCGCAGGCGGTGTTCCGCCTCAGCAAATTCCCTCGGGAGCGGGTGATCGGCATGGCCGGCGTGCTGGATTCGGCGCGCATGAGCACGTTCATCGCGATGGAGCTCAACGTGTCGGTGGAGAACGTGTCGTCGTTCGTCCTCGGCGGCCACGGCGACACCATGGTGCCGCTGCCGCGCTACACCACGGTGGCGGGTATCCCGATTACCGAGTTGTTGTCGGCCGACCGGATCAAGGCGATCTGCGAGCGCACCGCCAACGGCGGCGCCGAGATCACCAAGCTCGTGGGCACGAGCGCGTGGTACGCCCCCGGCGCCTCAGCCGCGTTGATGGTGGAAGCCATCCTGAAGGATCAGAAGAAGATCCTGCCGTGCTCGGTGTACCTCCAGGGCGAATACGGCGTGAACAACCTGTTTGTCGGCGTGCCCGTGAAGCTTGGCGCCAGGGGCGTCGAGCAGATCATCCAGATCACGCTGACCGCCGACGAGCAGGCGGCGTTCAACAAGTCCGCCGGGGCCGTAAAGGAGCTCGTCGACGTGATCGGGGTGTAGTTCATTCATGAAGATTCACGAGTACCAGGCAAAGGCTGTCCTCTCGAAGTACGGCGTTCCGGTTCCGCGTGGTGAAGTGGCCTTCACGCCGCAAGAAGTTCCCGACATCGCCAAGCGGCTCGGCACCAGCGTGACGGTGGTCAAGGCGCAGATCCATGCCGGCGGCCGCGGCAAGGCGGGCGGGGTGAAGCTGGCGAAGTCACCCGCGGAAGCTGAGCAGATCGCGCGCGAGCTGATCGGCAAGACGCTCGTCACCTATCAGACGGGTCCCGACGGCCAGAGGGTGTCGCGGCTGCTGGTCGAAGAAGGCCTCGCCATCGATCGCGAGCTCTATCTCGGCCTCGTCCTCGACCGCTCCACGCAGCGCATCGTCCTCATGGTGAGCCGGGAGGGCGGCGTCGAGATTGAGAAGATCGCGGAAGAGCATCCCGAGAGGATTCACAAGGTCTTCATCAATCCCGCCGTGGGCCTGCAGGCGTTCGAAGCGCAGCGGCTCGGGTTTGCCCTCGGCTTGAGCGGCGATTCGCTCAAGAAGGGCGTCCGGATGATGCTGTCGCTCTACAGCACGTTTGTCGCCACCGATGCGTCGATCGTCGAGATCAATCCGCTGATCGTCACCAAGAGCGGCGATCTGCTGGCGCTCGACGCCAAGATGAACTTCGACGATAACGCCTTGTATCGGCATGCCGACATTCGCGAGCTGCGCGACATCAGCGAAGAGGATCCGCTGGAAGTGGAAGCGTCGAAATTCTCGCTCAACTACATCCGCCTCGACGGCACCATCGGCTGCATGGTGAACGGCGCCGGCCTGGCGATGGCGACGATGGACATCATCAAGCTGTCGGGCGGGGAGCCGGCCAACTTCCTCGATGTGGGCGGCGGCGCCAATGAGGAGCAGATCAAGAACGCGTTCCGCATCCTGATGGCGGACAAGAACGTGAAGGCCGTGCTGATCAATATTTTTGGCGGCATCCTGCGTTGCGACGTGCTCGCGGCCGGGGTGATCGCCGCGGTCAAGGCGCTGGGCGTGCCGGTGCCAATCGTGATTCGCATGAAGGGCACCAACGTCGAGGAAGGCAACAGGATGTTGGCCGAAAGCGGGCTGAACTTCTCGACGGCCGACACGATGGGCGAGGCCGCCGACAAGGTGGTTGCGCTGGCCAACCCCACCGCGCAGAAAACGCGCGGCGGGGACCCCGGGGCGAGGGGCCGCTAATGGCTGTCCTGCTCGACAAGAACACGCGGCTGATCGTCCAGGGCCTGACCGGGCGTGAGGGCACCTTTCATGCCAAGGCGGCGGAGGCGTATCACACGACGGTCGTCGGCGGGGTCACGCCCGGCAAGGGCGGGACGACGCATGAGGGCTGGCCGGTCTTCAATACGGTGGTCGATGCCGTGAGGGAGACCGGCGCCAACGCGTCGGTGATCTTCGTGCCGCCGCCGTTTGCGGCCGACGCGATCATGGAAGCGGCCGATGCCGGCGTGGCGCTGGCGGTCTGCATCACCGAGGGCATCCCGGTGGTGGACATGATGAAGGCGATGACCTTCCTCAAGGATCATCCCCACACGCGTCTGATCGGTCCAAATTGCCCGGGCATCATCTCGCCAGGGAAGGGGAAGGCCGGCATCATTCCCGCGAACATCTGCAAGGAAGGCCGCATCGGCATTGTCTCGAAGAGCGGCACGCTTACCTACGAGGCGATCGATCAACTCACGCGCCAGGGGCTGGGGCAGAGCACCTGCATCGGCATCGGCGGCGATCCGCTGATCGGCACCACCCACATCGACGCGCTGCGGCTGTTTCAGAACGATCCGGAAACGGATGCGGTGATCATGATCGGCGAAATCGGCGGGTCGGCGGAGGAAGAGGCCGCGGTCTGGATCACGCAGCACTTCAAGAAGCCGATCGTCGCGTTCATTGCCGGCCAGACAGCGCCGCCGGGGCGCCGCATGGGCCACGCGGGGGCGATCATCGCGGGCGGCAAGGGCACGGCGGCCGAAAAAATGGCGGCCCTGACGGCCGCCGGCGTGCGAGTAGTGAAGAGCCCGGCCGACATGGGCCAGGCATTGGTGGAATCGCTGAGGTCCTAGGGTCCTAGGTCCTGGGTCTTGCAAGACCCAAGTCCCAAGTCCCAAGACCTTCCTAAAGCGTAGACGAGCAGGTCGACGATATCATCTTGATGTCGTCGATCTTCAGCTTGAGCAGCGTGATCGGAATGTCGCTCTTGTTCGGGAGGCTTTCCGCGTTCACGCCGGCGTTGCCCGCGGGTGTCCTGACGTCGCGGCCCGGGCCTTCGATCTCGACGTTGAAGCCGTTGCCGTTTTCGCCGGCTCTGAGCTCCATCTCGGATTCCTCGACGTCGGTGATCTTGCCGGTGAACTGGATGGTGTGCCCGATGTGGGCCTTCATCTTGTCCGTCTTCTCGATCCAGTACATCCGCTTGCCGAACTTGCCCATGTCGGTGGTGCTGAGCGGCCACTCGCGAACGTTGGTCAGGATGAAGGTGTCCTTCTTCTCCGCCATCACGACGCAGCCCTGCAGTGTAACGGTTGAGCCTTTCTCGAACTTCTTGGCGTCGGCCTGGGCCTGGGCGGCACCGGATGACACTCCGGCGGCCGTTATCAGTCCCAGAATGAGAGTTGTGGCGGTCAATAGCAGTTTCATGGATACCCCTTTTGGGGGTTCACTGCACAAGCCCTGCCATCCACCTTCGCCCTTCGGGCTTCGGTGGACAAGTCCACCTTCGCGCTGCGATACGGCCAGACAAGTCCCGGCTATACACTCATGAGCTATGACGACGCAGGAATTGGCGGCGCTACGGAAGAGCCTGGACGATATTGACGCGGTGCTCGTGTCGGCCCTGGGCGAACGCGCCCGGTTGGCGCGGCAGATCGCCAGGGTGAAGGCCGAAGGCGATGGGCCGGTGCGCGACGCCGATCGCGAGACGGCGCTGCTGCAGCATCGGTCGGCGGTCGGCGAGCGGCTGGGCCTCGACCCGGCGTTCGTGCGGCGCATCTTCCGCGAAATCCTGGACGACTCGGTTCGCCGCCAGCACGATGCGCTCCAGACGAGCGGGGCCGATGCCGAGCAGGAGCTCCGCGTGGCGTTCCAGGGCACCGAAGGCGCGTATGGACACCAGGCGGCGTTGCAGCACTTCGCCGTCGCACAGCGGCCGGTGGGCTTCAAGGCCTACCCGACCTTCAGGGCCATGCTCGAAGCCGTGATTGAAGGACACGTCGATCGGGCGATGCTGCCGATCGAGAACACCACCGCGGGATCCGTCTACGAGTCGTACGATCTGCTGCTGCGCTTCAACCTCTCACTGGTTGGCGAGGAGATTGTCGACGTGCGTCATTGCCTGCTCGGCGTCGCCGATGTGCCGCTCGAATCGCTGCGGCGCATTCACTCGCACCCGCAGGCGTTGTCTCAGTGCAGCGAATTCCTGTCGGGGCTGCCGCAGTGCGAAGGGGTCAGCGCCGCCAATACGGCGCTGGCGGCCCAGCATGTGAGAGCCCTGAATGATCCCACCGAGGCGGCCATTGCCAGCGAAGAGGCGGGTTCGCACTTCGGCCTGCACGTCCTCAAGCGCGACATCGCCAATCAGCCGGTCAACTACACGCGATTCGTGGTGGTGTCGGCAGCGCCGGTGGAGTGCGATCCGCGGATTGCCGCGAAGGTCTCGATGGTCCTGTCGACGCGTCACGAACACGGCGCGCTGGTGCGCTGCCTGAATGTGATCGCGGACGAGGGGCTCAACGTCACCAAGCTCGAATCGCGCCCGCGGCCGGGCACGCCCTGGGAGTACGTGTTCTACGTGGACGTGGAAGGCCATGAGTCGTCTCCGAGAATGCAGGCGGCACTGGCCGGCCTCGCGGCACGGACGGTGTTTTTGAAGGTGTTGGGATGCTATCCAGCGCGCGAGCTACCGAGGTAGCGAGCGCGCTGTCCGACGAAGCTCGACGAAGCGGCAGGTCGAGCGAAGTCGGACCGCAGCCTCAGCCCCGCCTTCGCGGCGAAGGCCGCTACGGCGAGGCCTCGCCGTAGCTCGCCAGAATGCAGCGCGAGCGTAGGCGGGTATAATCGATCGGATATGGAACGAACCTTTGCCATCATCAAACCAGATGCCGTCAAGAAGCGGGTGACCGGACCGATCATCGCGCGCATCGAAGCCGCCGGGTTCACCATCCGCGGCATGCGGATGCTTCACATGTCCAAAGCGGAAGCCGAGGGCTTCTACGACGTCCACAGGGCGCGGCCGTTTTTCGGCGGCCTGACGGATTTCATGTCGTCGGGACCGTGCCTGGTGATGTGCCTCGAAACCGAAGGCGCGATCAAGAAGTGGCGCGACCTGATGGGCGCGACCGACCCCGCCAAGGCTGACGCCGGCACCCTGCGCAAGGAGTTTGGGGCGTCGATCGACAACAACGCCACTCACGGATCGGACGCTCCCGAAACCGCGGCCTTCGAGCTGGGCTACTTCTTCAGAGGCATGGAGCTGTAAGTGTCGATCAAGGCCGACCGGTGGATTCGCAAGATGGCGCTCGAGCACGGCATGATTGAGCCGTTCGAGGATCGCCAGGTGCGGCAGGGCGTCGTGTCCTACGGCGTCTCGTCGTACGGCTACGACTGCCGCGTCGGCAACGAGTTCAAGGTGTTCACCAATGTCTACAACACGGTGGTGGATCCGAAGAACTTCGATCCCCAGTCGTTCGTGGACATCAAGGCCGACTGCTGTATCGTGCCGCCGAACTCGTTCGCCCTGGCGTCCACCGTCGAGTATTTCCGCATCCCTCGCGACGTGTTGACGGTGTGCCTCGGCAAGTCGACCTACGCGCGCTGCGGCATCATCGTCAACGTGACGCCGTTCGAGCCCGAGTGGGAAGGGCACGTCACGATCGAGATTTCGAATACGACGCCGCTCCCGGCGAAGATCTACGCCAACGAAGGCATCGCGCAGGTGTTGTTCTTCCAAAGCGACGAGCCGTGCGAGGTCTCGTACAAGGACAAGAAGGGCAAGTACCAGTCACAGCGTGGGGTGACGCTGCCGAAGATCTGAATTGCCGATTGTGCGATTGATGATTGAGGGATTGTTTGGTGATTCGCGAATTGGTGATTTGGTGATTCGAAAATTCAAGGACATCCTGCCGGCCGTCGACGAGACGGCGTATGTCGACGAGAGCGCGCAAGTGATCGGCGATGTGCATATTGGTGCCGAATCATCCGTGTGGATGAACGTGGTGATTCGGGGCGATGTCAACGCGATCCGTATCGGCACGCGCACCAACATCCAGGACCTGACGCTGCTGCACGGGATGCGGGGGACGCATGCCACGGTGATCGGCGATGACGTGACGGTGGGCCACACGGCGATCATCCATGGCGCCACGGTCGAGGATCGTGTGCTGGTGGGCATGGGCGCAGTACTGTTGAACGGCGTCCACGTGGAGCCCGATTGCGTGATCGCGGCGGGGACGCTGCTGACGGAAGGCACACGCATCCCGACGCGGTCGCTGGTGATGGGCCGTCCCGGGAAGGTGAAGCGGACGCTGACGGATGAAGAAGTGGCCGAGATCCGCTGGTACGCGGACGCCTACGTGAACTATCGTAGAGACTATTCTTAATTTTCATTTTGCATTTTTAATTCTGTGAATACTGGCCCAGCTCGCGGAATGCGCGACTTCCTGCCGGAAGACGTGCGGCGCCGACAGTACGTGATCGGCGTGATTGCCGACGTGTATCAGAAATACGCCTTCGAGCCGCTCGAGACGCCTGCGGTCGAGAACCTCGAAACGCTGCAGGGGAAATACGGCGAAGAAGGCGATCGGCTGATCTTCAAGATCCTCAAGCGCGGCGAGGGCGCCGAGACCGGTCAGGCCGACCTCGCCTTGCGTTACGACGTGACCGTGCCGCTCGCCCGCGTGGTGGCGGAGTATCGGGCCAAGCTGCCGAAGTTCTTCAAGCGGTATCAGATTCAGCCGGTCTGGCGCGCCGACCGGCCGCAGAAGGGCCGGTTCCGCGAGTTCTTTCAGTGCGACGTTGACGCCATCGGCTCGACGTCGATGACCGTCGAGACGGAGATCCTGTCGGCGGCCGCCGATGTGTTGCTCAAGCTTGGCTTCAAGGACTTCCAGATCGTCGTCAATCATCGCAAGCTGCTGAATGCGGTGCTGGCGAACGCCGGCGTGCCGGCGGAGCTGCACGGCGCGGCGCTCGTCATCATGGACAAGGCCGACAAGATTGGCGTCGACGGCGTTCGCAGGGAGCTGGGTGAGAAGGGGCTCGCCGACAGCGTGGCGACGGCGTTGCTGGAACAGCTGGCCGGCACGCCGCCGGCGAACCTTGCGCAGTGGATGAATCAACAGTCCACCGCTCTCAATGACGAAGGCAAGGCCGCGATCGAGGATCTGCGGCAGATCTTCGCCCTCTGTCAGAGCACGAATGCGGGTCCGCACCTGGTTCTGGATCGCAGTCTGGCGCGCGGGCTGTCGTACTACACCGGGCCGATCTTCGAGATTCGGGTGCCCGATCTCGCCGGCAGTCTCGGTGGCGGCGGCCGTTACGACAACCTGATCGGCATGTTTTCCGGCGAGCACATTCCCGCCACCGGCATCTCGCTCGGTCTCGAGCGCATCCTGGTGGTGATGGCCGAGCGCAACATGTTCCCCGAATCGGTCGTGTCGACGCCCGCTGACGTGATGGTGGTGCAGTGGTTTGCCAATCGCACCAATCTCTATCTCACGTTCGCCACGGAGCTGCGCGAGGCCGGACTGCGTGTGGAGCTCTATCCGGAATCGCCGATTGAAGATGGCAGGAAGGTGGGCGACAAGCAGTTCAAGTATGCGTCCGCACGCGGCATCCCATATGTCGCCGTGATTGGTGCCGACGAACTGGCAAACGGCACGGTGACGGTCAAGAATATGAAGACCGGCGAGCAGAAGACAGTGCCTCGCGCAGAAACGGTGCAATGGCTGAACAGCTAGGATCCCTCGCTCGAACTCATACCTGCGGCGCGCTCCGGCCGGCCGACGTCGGGAAGCATGCCGTGCTGCTCGGATGGGTGCATCGCGTGCGCGACCTGGGATCGCTGCTCTTCCTGGACGTGCGGGATCGCCACGGCCTCACGCAGGTGATTGTCGAAGGCGACGAGGCGCTGCTGGAGCGCATCAAGCGCGTGCGATCGGAATTTGTCGTCGCCGTGATTGGCGAGGTCGAGCGCCGATCGGCCGACACCGTGAACCTGTCGCTGCCGACGGGTGAGGTGGAGGTGCGCGCGAGGGAAGTGCGCGTGCTCAACGAGGCGAAGACGCCGCCGTTCTCGATTGCGGAAGACCAGAACGTCTCGGAGGAGACGCGTCTGAAGTATCGCTATCTCGATCTCCGCCGGCCGCAGCTGCAGCACAACATCGGCCTCCGCCACCGGATCACGATGGCGCTGCGGCAGTATTTCGACCAGGAGGGCTTCTACGAGATCGAGACGCCGATCCTGACCAAGTCCACGCCGGAAGGGGCGCGCGATTTCCTGGTGCCGGCGCGCGTGCACCCGGGCGAGTTTTACGCGCTGCCGCAGTCGCCGCAGATCTT